>JBDKVB010000074.1 GCA_039679385.1 Armatimonadia bacterium
CCAGGCCCGTGTACGCAAACAGCATCACCGGGCCCTTGTTGTCCCACAGGTCACGGTAGGGCACAGCCCCCTGGAGCATCTCACGCCCTACCAGACCATAGATCGCCTGGTCGGGCGTCAGCCACTCTCCCGGCGGCCGCAGACCGATCCCCACGAAGAGCACCAGCAAGCCCCAACCGACATAGCCTCTCCACCGACCACCCGTGTTGCCTATCTGTGCACGGACCAGACCTGTCACCGGCGGCCTCCTTGCTTGTGGAAGCTTGGTCGCACCGTCACGGTCCAGGGTCAGAAGGTGAAGCGCCCTCCTCCGAGAAGTACTCGGCTACCATCTCGCAAGGGAGGCCCCGCAATGCAGCGTCTGTGTCAAGTTGCAGTGGTCTGTGCCGCCTTATTGGCTATGTTCGTCCAAAGTTCCTCCGCCGACCGCTGGGCTGACTACGGTGACTTCACTACCCGCTACGAATCCCTTGAACCCACGCCGCAGGGAGACGGGCATCTCGGGTCCATCGCCTCAGGTCAGTCGCTGCAGGTTCGGTTCCCGATCCCCGCAGGCGATCTCGTCGGCTACTGGGTGAGCCTCAGCAACGTCGTCGGCATGAGCGGCCAGGGCAGCTCCTACCAGCTCCTCGTGCGCCGTGACTCAGCCACCGGGCCGGTCGTCTATCAGGGGCCGACCATCGCCAACGGCGACGAATGGAATGCCACCAACCGGACACCCATCGACCTCACCGACACGCTGACGGAGGCCGACCGCGCCCGTGGCTATCTCGACCTGTTCGCCACGGGCATCGTCACAGGTGACGGCTGGACGCTGTATCGCAACCAGCCCGGTCGCCCCATCTACGCCTATGCCGCGATTGCCAGTCCGGAGCTTACGAAGCGCCTCGCAGCCTCCAAGGCCATGCAGCGCCTCGGAGTGTCGGTGATCCCGCAGCCTCGTGAGATGCGCTTCGAAGAGGGCAGCTTCAAGCTCGCTGCCGACACGCACATCTGCTACCCCGCCACGGCATCCGAAGGTGTCCTTTTCGCCGCGCGGGAGCTGCATGACCTTCTTCAGGAGCGGACCGGTCTGGACCTGCGCCTTGAGCCCTGCGAGAAGGGACGCTTCGGGCACATCAACCTCGGTCTGGCCGGTGACAGCTTCTGGCCTGAGCAGCCGCCTGCCGGGCTTATCCCGCCAGGCAACGAAAGCTACCTCACCTTCGTCGATGACGACGGCGCCTTCCTCGTCGGGCCCACGGAGCAGGGATGTCTGTACGCCGCGATGACCGTCGGCCAGTTGGCCCGCAAGAGCGACGGCGAGGTCGGCTTGCCGCACTGCACGATCCGCGACTGGCCGGCCTTCCCCTACCGGATCATCCAGTACGATGTGGCACGCGGTCAGACCATCAACGTGGACTATGTCAAGCGCGTCCTCCGCGAACTGGCGCGCTGCAAGATCAACGCCGTGCTGTTCTACATGGAAGACGACTTCAAGTTCCGCAAGTACCCCTTCCTCGGGCGCGAGGGCACCTTCACCCACGAGAAGGCCGCCGAGCTATCGGCCTTCGCCAAGCCCTACCATGTGCAGCTCATCCCGCAGTTCGAATCACTGGGGCACGCAAGCGCCGTGCTCGGTCATCCCGAGATGAAGGAGTACCGTGAAGCCGGTGGCTCCTGGGTCTTCTGCACCAGCGAGCCAAAGACTTGGGAGTTCCTCGACGACGTCTACACCGAGCTGCTTGAGGCCTTCCCGAGCACCGAGTTCATCCACGTTGGCGCCGATGAGTTCGAAGGCGGCTTCGGCAAGTGCCCGGCCTGCAGCGCCAAGGTTGCCCAGGGCGGCTACGGACTGCTGTACTCCGAGCACATGAACAAGCTCAACCAGCTCGTCAAGAAGCACGGAAAGACCATGATGTTCTGGCCCTCTCACGGCGGACCGACTCCGGCGCTCAGCTACATGACGCTGCAGTACCAGGACCTGCTGGAGAAGGACTGCATCCCGACCGAGTGGATCTACCACGGGCCGAGCAGCTACCCGCAGATCGAACAGTACCAGAAGGCTGGGTTCAAGGATGTGCACTGCTGCCCGGCCGTCGTGGGCTACTCACGAATCTACCCGGACTACCGCACAACCTTCCGTGGAATCAGCGGCTTCTACAAGGCCGGGGAGGAGCACAAGTGCGGCGGCGCCTACTGCACCACCTGGGAGTTCATGCACGGCGCTCTCATCGAGAACTCCTGGTACGGGCTGATCTACTCCGCCGAGTGCGCCTGGAATCCCGAGAGCACCCCCAAGACGGAGTTCAACCGACGGTTCGCCGACGAGTTCTTCGGCCTGCGTGATGCTGCGGCCGCCGACCAGATCGAGAGCACGATCTCCGACCCGCTGCCGATGGACCGCAAGGTGAGCCAGTGGCGCAACCTGGGCACCCTCACCGACCTGATCTGGTGTGCGCCGAACCGCGTGATCCGGGACTTCGCCATGAAGCAGCCGCCGGCCCTCGCGCAATCCGCGGGTGAGTTCGCCACCGCCCTCGAGGCGCCGCTGGGTCGTGTTGCCGATCTCTCGGCCCGGGCGTCGACCAATAAGGTGACGCTTCAGGCTACCGGTCTTGCTCTGCAGATGATGAGCTACGCCGCTCACAAGCTCGAGGTCATGCAGCAGGCAGGAGTCACCTACCGGGCCGCCGCTGACCTGATAGGCAAGGACTCGACTGCCTGCGCCGCCAAACTCCAGGAGGCCGCCGACGGCATCGCAGGACTCGGAAGTGAGGCTGGCGAGGCAGCCAAGGGCTACCGCTACTTCGTGGACAACTGCGGGGCGTACCTCGGCGACTGGGACCGGCTGAACAAGCAGTCGGAGCAGCTTGGCGCGACTGCCGGTCAGTTGCGTGATCTCCAGGCCAAAGCCAAAGCGGGGACCATCGAAGCCTTGCCGGCGGGCGAGACCTTCGGCTTCGTGTCGGGGACGTACACCCGACTCGGCGAGTGGGTGCCGGCTCAGATGAGCGAGACCGGCGCCACGGTCACCTACGATGTCACCAAGTTCATCAAGGGTGACGGACCAGTCGTCGTCGAGTGGGAGTACACGCGCGGCGCTCATGGAGTGGACATCGTCAAGACCGAACTGCTGTGTGACGGCAAGCCTGTGGCCGAGGACACCCACAAGGGCTGGAGCGGCGGAGGCACTCGCGACAATACCTATACGCTGCAGCTCAAGGGGTTCAAGCCGGGGAGCAAGTATGAGGTGGCCGGTCTGCTGAAGTCGAACGGGGGAACGGACTCTCGCGGGACCGTCTGGATGGTCGCGCACTAACCCCGAAGCACAAACCACAACGCAAGGGCGTGGGGTAGCCAACCACGCCCTTGCGCTTTCCTCCGAAGTACCCCTACGCCAAAGCGTGCTCGATGGTGGCGCGGACGGCGACCTCATTGAGCCGCATCTGGACGAAGGGCGGCGTGGTCGGGCTGTTGTTCTGGATCTCGCTCGTAAGCATGGGCACTCGCGAGCTGAAGTCGCGCCAGGCTCTCACGAGGTAGTCGCGCTGCTCACCGGTGTAATTCAGTGGCTCCACCTTCTCGATGGGCCGAGCCCCTTCGAGGTTCTGCCACGCCGCCACGACCGCCTCTCCCCACGCTCCTTCCGCCTGCTGGATCTGTGGCGGCTGCTCGTCGTAGGCACAGGGCATGATGACCATGCAGTTGCGGTCGCTGTTGACGAACTCCGTCTGGTGGAGCGAGAGCATCCAGTCCCAGGGGTACCGGTCCCATAGCTTGTACAGCCACCGGAACAGCGAGCTGCGATGATGGCGGTTCGGCTCCACGTACTCATGCTCCGAGACCTGCTCGTAGACAATCCCGTAGCGGGTCGGCAGCTTCTCCTCTTTGGTGTCGTCCCACAGATCCACGCGCTTCCACATCAGCCCGGTGTCGGGGTCGACCCCGCGCATCCAGGCCCAGAACTCGTCATTGGTGTACTTGCTGCCATCCCAGCACTCGACGGGAGCACTGGCCGTTCCCTGCGGATTGGCGTCGATGAGGAAGGTGATCAGACAGTCATGCAGCACGCGGTCGTTGTCGAACTCCGTCGGGCGACCGTCGAGGCTCTCGCCGGTGAGGAGCATGTTGATCACGTTCACCTGCCCGGCGATCGGCGCAGGCTCGTGGGCATGAGGCTTGTCGATGAGGATGCGCTTCTTGCGTTCGGAAGACGCACATTTGTCGGTTACGCTCAGCGCCCACACGGGGCGACCGGCGTACTGAGGGAAGCTCTCCGCGGTGAAGGCATGGGGGAAGTTCTCGCTCCACTCCGCTACCTGGGCGTCAACCTTGTCAGGACGTGAGATCCAACCGGGTATCACAAGATCACCTATCGTGGTATGTTATGTAGGCGCAAGGTGTCCAGTCAGGGATCGGGGAAGGATTCCCGGCACGCGCGAAGAAACCTCCTCCCCTCGCTGGTCCACAGGGTCGCTAATCCTAACAGGTGATGATGCAATGTCCCTACGCTCTCAGCGTACGGCAGTGATGCTCGCGGTGACGTGTCTTATCCTCTCCTCTCTCGCGTGGGCGGGCGAGGTCAAGCCGCCGGTGAACGCCGGAGAGGCCTGGCGTGTCTACGACGCCTCAGGCAAGGAAGTGAGCCGTCTCGTTCTGGGCGGCATGGATGCCAAGACCGGGCAGCTTAGCTACACCACCGTCGACCTTGCGACGGGCACGCCTGCTCCGGCCGCCCATGCCCTGCCGTGGGAAATGCGCGACGTGATCAAGGCTGAGGTCGCCAAGGGTGACCATGCGGATCGCGGCGTGTTCCTCGACCGAGCACAGATGAACTTCCAGACCCTCGAAACCGTGAAGGCCTCCGACCTTGGCGCCGCACCGGCAGCACAGGCCGGCGCACCTGGTGGCAAGCCCGGTGCACCTGCGCCTGGTGGTAAGGGTGGACCTGGTGCCCCGGCGGCAGAAGGCCCTGGTGCCGGCGCACCTCCGGGAGCGCCTGCGGCTGGTGGCGAAGGCGGACCTGCTGGACCTGCAGCGGAAGGCCCGGGCGCTGGTGCGCCTCCCGGTGGACCCTCTGCAGGCGGCAAGGGTGGTCCCGGAGCACCCGGTGGCGAAGCCGCCCCTGGTGCTGAAGGCGGCGAGGCCTCTGAAGAGGGCGGCGCAGGTGGCGGCAAGGGCCTGCCTCTGCCCCTCCTTGGTGGCGCAGTCGCTGCAGTTGTCGTGATCGTCGTCATCGTCCTCGCGCTGAAGAAGAAGAAGGCAGGCTAGCCCCACAAGGCTTGCCGGAAAGCTACGTACACCCTCAGGGCCGGGAAGGGCACTCCCTTCGCGGCCCTGATTGCCTTGCCTCCTCGGCCACAGCGACCCAGTGTCGCCCCCTCTTCCCCACAACCTCCCTTGCGAACCGACAGGGCGCGTGTACAATAGGGCCCGTGATCCTCACAAGACGGGAGCCGATGAGCTGTGAAGCTTGACCTATCCGTGTATCTGGTTACTGAGCGGTCACTGCTCGCCGGGCGCAAGCTCGTCGATGTCGTGGCCGCCGCAATCGCCGGCGGCGCGACGGTTGTGCAGTTGCGGGAGAAGAAGGCTGAGGGCCGCGAGTTCTTTGAGCTGGCGGAGGCGCTGCTGCAGATCACGCGACCGGCCGGCGTCCCGCTCCTCATCAATGACCGCGTCGATGTGATGCTGGCCGCCGATGCCGACGGCGTTCACGTTGGCCAGGAGGACCTTCCAGCCGACCGCGTCCGCCGGATGATCGGCCCCGACAAGATTCTCGGCGTCACCGTTGCCGACGCTGCCGAACTGGATGAGGCGGTGAAGGACGGTGCAGACTACGTCGGCACGAATGCCGTCTTCGCAACGCCCACCAAGACCAACACAGGGACCCCGCAGGGCCTTACGGGACTGCGGGAGATGTGCCGGGTGTCGCCCGTGCCCGTAGTCGGCATCGGGGGCATCGACCTGGGGAAGGCTGCCGACGTGATGGCGGCCGGAGCAGCCGGCTGTGCCGTGGTTCGTGCCATCATGGCAGCGCCGGACCCAGAGGCGGCTGCCCGAGAACTCGCCAGAGCTTGCCGGAAGCCTTAGCGCTCACCGGCCTCCCCTTCGCAAAGGAAGACCAGCCATGAAGCCTGAAGACCTCAGCCCCCGAATCGGCGCCGACCTCGCCAAGATCCGCGAGACGAAGCCGCTGATTCACCAGATCACCAACTACGTCGTCATGAACGACACCGCCAATGTCACCCTCCAGCTCGGGGCTCTGCCGGTCATGGCCCATGCGCAGGAGGAGGTCGCCGAGATGGTGCGTTGCGCCGGGGCGCTGGTGCTGAACCCCGGCACGCTGGAGCCCTCCTGGGTGACCGCCATGATCCTCGCCGGGCAGGAGGCCAAGCGTTGCGGCGTCCCAGTGGTCCTCGATCCCGTCGGCGCGGGTGCAACGACCTATCGGACCCAGAGCAACCTGCGTCTGATAGCGGAGGTTCAGCCCACCATCGTCCGGGGCAATGCCGGGGAGATCGGCGCGCTGATTGGCGCCGGCGGAGAAGTGCGCGGTGTCGAAAGCGTGGGTGAGGTCGGAGACGTGCCGGCCATCGCAAAGCAGGCTGCTCAGGCCTGGGGAGCGACCGTAGCCATCACCGGCGCTCGGGATCACATCACCGACGGCACGCGGTCCCTGGCTGTCGACAATGGGAACGCCTGGCTGACCACGCTGACCGGAACGGGGTGCACCTCGACGACCGTGGTTGCCGCCTTCGCTGCCGTGGAGTCTGACCCGGTCATCGCCGCCGCGGGTGCTTTGGCCTGCCTGGGATACGCCGCGGAACTGGCCGAGAAGGACACTCACGGGCCAGGCTCCTTCCGGGTCGCGCTCCATGACGCGCTGTACAACCTCACACCGGAAGCCCTCTCCGCCGGGGCACGCGTCACAGTGCTCTGAGAGCCCCGTCGCCCTACCCTCAGACACACGAAAGCCCGAGGCGCCCTGTTCGGCCTCGGGCTTTGCTCACTTTGGCGGGGGCGTGTGGGAATCGGACCCACCCGGGACATCTCTCAATGCCCCACGACGGGTTTGAAGCCCGCGAGCACCACCAGGCACCATCCGCCCCCGTAAGGTCGCTTCCGGCCGCCTGAATCACGACCGGCAGCAAGTAAGAGATTCGCCGGGCTACCCGGCAGTTCCTTCCCCGAGGAAGGTGAGCCGTCCGGCCGCTTCGGCTTCCACCTCGCCCACATGCACCACCTGGACTCCTCGCGAGGCCATTGTCTCCAGCGCCGGTTCGAGGGCATCCTCCGGCAGGGCGATCAGCAGCCCGCCCGAGGTCTGCGGGTCGCACACCAGCTCGATCTGCGCCTCAGACCCAGCGCCGAAGTCGGCATCTTGCCCGTAGTACTCGCGATTGCTCGCCCCGCCACCGGTGACGGTCCCTTCGGCCGCATGACGGAGAGCACCGGGCAGCAAGGGCAAGCGGTCCCACCAGAACCTCAGCCCCACACCACTCGCCTGGGCCAGGACCTGCGCATGACCAATCAGGCCGAAGCCGGTGATGTCCGTGGCTGCGTGGGCGCCGAACTCGACCATCGTCTCAGAGGCAGCCTTGTTGAGGGCCGTCATCGACGCGGTAAGCGCCGCCAGTTCCTCCTCGCTGATCTTGTCGCCCAGCATCGCCGTGACAAGCACCCCGGTCCCCAGCGGCTTGGTCAGCACGAGCTGGTCACCCGGCTGCGCACCGGCATTGGAGACCAGCTTGTGCGGGTCGACAAGCCCCAGTACCGCCATCCCGTAGTAGGGCTCCGGGTTGCTCATCGTGTGGCCGCCGGCGACCGTGACTCCTGCCCCCGCAGCCTTCGACATACCACCGTGCAGGATCTGCGTGAGGATCTCCGGCGGCAGTCCGACCTGCGGGAACCCGCACACGTTGATCGCCAGGATGGGACGGGCACCCATGGCCCAGACGTCGCTGAGGCAGTTGGCCGCCACGATCTCGCCGAAGACGTGCGGGTCATCATGGATCGGCGTCAAAGCGTCTACGGTGAACACGACCGCCTGATCGGGAGCAAGAGCATACACCGCCGCATCATCGCCGGTTTCGTTGCCGATGATGAGGTTGGGGTCCACGAAGGTGGGAAGTCCTCGCAGAACCTGCGAGAGGGCTGCCGCCCCGAGTTTAGCCGCTCACCCAGCGCAGGAACTGGTCTGGGTGAGGCGGATGCGCTCTCGATCAGACATTGGGCTCGACTCCCTCAGTGGTAGCGACGTCGACGGTACCCCCTTCTCTCCTTACGGTCAGAAACCTCTTTGCCCTTGGTACCCCCGTGAGCTTCCGATCCCGAAACACGCCGGAAACGCCACCGAAAGGCCGGGGAAACACCAGAGTGCGAAAGTGACTGCAGCTCAGTCGAGCACGTGATCTTGCGGCTGGCAGAAAGGACGTGTTCATCGATGGCACCACGCACTACAGCCAGACGAGCTCTGCTCCTGGCGGTTACGACGGTTGTCCTCCTTGGCGCAGTCATGCAGTTCGCCTACGCGGGAGACCCGACAGGCGACAAGACGGGAACCGCCGCCGATGTGGTGGCGGCAACGGCGGGAGAGCCGACCATGAACGAGATGGCCGCCGAGCTCGGTCACACGAAGATCGCTGTCAACTACGTGTGGCTGCTGATGGCGGGCTTTCTGGTCATGTTCATGCAGGCTGGTTTTGCGATGCTCGAGGTAGGCTTTGTCCGCGCCAAGAACGCGGTGCACACGATGATGATGAACCTCGTCATCTATGGCCTCGGAGTCATCGGCTTCTTCTTCGTAGGCTTCCCCCTGATGTTCGGCGGTGCGGGCCCCTTTGCCTCACTCGCCGGTGGGGCGGGCCTGAGTCATGAGATCACCGTGAACCTGTTCGGCAAGCCTTTCGGCCTCTTCGGCTGGTCGGGTGCGGCCTTGGCCGGAAACAACTACGACGTCGCCGTCTTCGCAATGTTCCTGTTCCAGGTCGTATTCATGGACGCGATGGCGACCATCCCCACAGGCGCCATGGCCGAGCGCTGGCGGTTCTCGAACTTCTGTCTCTACGGCCTCGTCGTATCGGCGATCAGCTACCCAGTCTTCGGCAACTGGGTGTGGGGCGGCGGCTGGCTCTCGAAGCTCGGTGCGAACTTCGCCCTGGGGAATGGTTACTGTGACTTCGCCGGATCGAGCGTCGTCCACGCCATGGGTGGTCTCACCGCACTCGTCGGCGCCTGGCTCCTGGGTCCGCGAATCGGCAAGTTCACGGCCGGTAGAAAGCCCCGGGCGATCCCCGGCCACGACATTCCCATCGCGGTTCTCGGCGCCTACATCCTCGCCTTCGGCTGGTTTGGGTTCAATGCGGGCAGCACGCTGGCCGGTGGGGATGTCCGCCTGGCTGTAGTAGCCGTCAACACCATGCTCGCCTCGGCCGCCGGGATGCTATCGGCAATGCTGTACATGAAGAGCATCACCGGCAAGTTCGACGCACCAATGTCAGCCAACGGATTCCTTGCAGGTCTCGTCGCCATCACCGCGCCCTGCGCCTTCGTTCCCGCCTGGGCCGCACTGGTGATCGGCCTCGTCGCCGGTGTCCTGGTCTGCGTCGTCGTCTTCTTCGTTGAGCGCGTGCTGCACGTCGATGACCCGGTTGGTGCGGTTGGCGTTCACGGCGCGAACGGTCTCTGGGGCTGTCTGGCGCTCGGTATCTTCGCCGACGGCACCTACGGCAAGGGGCTCAACGGCGTCGATCACGCGGTCCGCGGCCTTCTGTACGGTGGCGCCGATCAGTTCCTCGCCCAGTTGATAGGCGTCGTCACCGTCATCCTCTACGCCCTGGTCATGGCCTTCATCGTCTTCAAGGTCCTCAACGCCATCACTCCGATGCGCAGCCCGGCTGAGGACGAAGAAAAGGGTCTCGACCTTCCTGAGACAGGTGTCACTGCCTACCCGGACTTCGGCTTCTGATGCACCGACTGAGCCGTCCTCACACACCTCGGCCGCCCTGCGCCGAGCACAACACGACCCCGCGAAAGGGGAAGCTCTCATGAGAACCACTCTGTTCCTGACGGGAATCCTGTTGGCAGTCCTGGGCACGACGGTTGCCCACGCAACACCCTCGACCCTGATCTGGATCCCTTCCACCGATATCCAGGCCGACGGAACCTGGCACCTGGGGATCGACAACTACTTCACCAAGACCGACGGCTACCGCTCTCCCACCGATGTTGGCCTCACCTACGGCCTACTGGGTGGCAAGGCAGAGGTTGGCGTTGACTACCTGGGCGGTTCCGACGACCCGCTGTACTTCAACGCCAAGTGCCTGCTGGTGCCGGAGAGCGAGAAGGCCCCCGCGGTGGCGGTTGGCGTGTACAATCTGGGGACCGAGTCCGGCGTGACCGACTGCAACATGCTGTATGTGCTGGGCGCGAAGACCCTCGGTCCCGCTCGTGTGACCTTGGGCTACTGCAAGGGGAAGGAAGCGACGCTGGGCCGCGATTCCGACATGCTGCTGGCCGGTGTGGATGGGTACCTTACCAGTGACAGGAAGTGGTGGGGAGCGATCGACTACCAGAGCGGCGACAACGCTTTCGGGGCCCTTAGCTTCGGCGCCTCCTACGCAGTCACCGACAAGGTCAGCCTGCTCTTCGGCTACGATCTGTACAACGACAGCGCGCTCGACGACACTATCACGACGCAACTGGATATCAACTTCTAGGCCACCTCGCCCAGTCGGGAGGCGTCATGAGAGGAGAGCGGGAGTGACATGAAGAAGGTCGAGGCAGTCATCAGACCACAGAAGCTCGAGGACGTGAAGGCTGCTCTACACGAGATCGGCGTCACGGGGATGACGGCGTCCGAGGTACGCGGCTTCGGACGTCAGAAGGGGCAGACCGGCGTCTACCGCGGCAACGAAATCCACGTCGATTTCCTTCCGAAGGTGAAGATCGAGGTCGTCGTGGATGACAGGCTCGCACCTCAGGTGGTCGATACTATCTGCGGTGCCGCAAGGGACGGGGGCATCGGCGCGGGCAAGATCTTCGTCTACGCGCTCGAGGAAGTGGTCCGCATCAGTACCGGGGAGCGCGGGCCCGACGCCATCTAGAGCAGTGCAGTTCCCCCGGGGATCCAAGCAGAGGCGCTCCGACGAGGGGCGCCTCTGCTACTTGGTGTTCCTGTGCTTCTGGGCTTCGGCGATGATCTTCGCTACGTCCTTCGCCAGTGTTCGGGTATTCACGGGCTTGGTGATATAGCCGTCACAGCCGGCCTCCAGCGCAGCCTCGCGGTCACCTTTCATCGCCAGCGCCGTGATGGCCACGATGGGCATGTCGTGGGTCTTCGGGTCGGCCCGGAGCTTGCGGGCAATCTCCAGCCCGTCGATGTCCGGAAGGCGGATGTCGAGCGCGAGAGCGTCGTACTCGTGAGCGCCGAGTGCTTCCAGCGCCGCCTGTCCGGTCTCCACAGACTGCACCGAGTGGCCGGCGCGCGTGAGGACAATCTCTGCCAGCTCACGGTTTACCGGAGCGTCCTCCACCAGCAAGATGGATAGCGGTTGGTCACCCATGCATCAGTCACCCCTTACGTCCCTTCCCGCCGGGAGCCCACCGAGCAAGGAGAGGAAAGCGTCTGACGAAAAACTAGCCTTTGGCAAAAGAGCGTAGCACTTCTGTTCCAGCTCACTGCGTTCGGTCTCGGTCAGCGGCTTGACCGTCGAGACGATCACGGGAAGGCCGCGTGTGCGCTCATCAGCGTTGAGGGCGTCGATTACCTGCCAGCCGTTCATCCTCGGCAGCATCAGGTCGAGGATGATCACATCGGGCAGGTGCCGCAGAGCCATCTCGAGACCCGTCCGCCCATCGTTGACCGACAGAGCGTGGAAGCCCGCCGTCTCGATCAGGATCGCCATGGCCTCGCTGAAGGCCGGGTTGTCGTCCATTACCAGGGCCAGGCCACTGACTGCCGACCTCGCCAGGATGCGGTTGATGAGCCGCCCCAGGTAGGGCCGCCGGACCGGGTACGCGCAGGTCTCCGTCACCCCGATCTGCATCGCCTGCTCTCGCAGATCGCGCGGACCGGCGAAGACCACGGGCACGTCGACGAGTGCGGGGTCCTGGCGGAGCTTCCGCAGCCCCTCTACGACATGGGGGCCACCCTTCGCCTGTCCAACCAACAGCAGAGCCGGCCGAAGCTCGCGGGTGAGATGGGGCAGGTCGTCAGGGCTCGCCAGCGTCACGGGGCGCAGGCCCTCGCCGCTCACCACCTCAGCAAGGACCGCTCGACTGGCCTCATCCTCCTCCGCGATGAGGACGGTCCCTTGACCGTCAGTTGCCACCGCCGGCGTAACGGTCGCCTCCCTGGGTTCGTTCGCCTGACTCGTGGGCATTCCAGAGGCCGGCAGCCGGACCACAAACTCCGCACCGTGACCCTCCTCGCTGTGCAACTCGATGGTGCCACCCATCGCAGCCGCGAGACGTCGGACAAGCGGAAGTCCCAGACCAGTACCTTCGTATTTCCCCTCAGACTGTGCCGAGCCCTTCCGGAACTCCTCGAAGATGACGTCCTGTTCTGCCGCCGGAACCCCCGGGCCCCAGTCGCGCACACTGAAGACCAGGTCCGGCCCGTCCAGTCGAGCCCGGACCTCCACCGACCGTCCTCGCGGGCTGAACTTCACGGCGTTCGAGATGAGGTTCACGGCGATCTGGCGAAGTCTCTCGGCGTCGATGACCACGATGGTGTCGTCCGGCGGCAGCGTGAGCGACAGCGAGATGCGGCGGCTCCGTGCCATCGGTTGAAGGGTCTGCGCGGCATCCGCCAGCACCTGTCCAAGGGCACAGGGCTCGGAGCGGATCGTGAACCTTCCGGTCTCAATGGTTGCTATATCCAGCAGGTCGTCGATCAGGCGGACGAGGTGGGCCCCGTTGCTCTCAACGGTGGCGAGGTACTTCGATTGCTCCTCGGTTACCGGCCCGAAGGCACCGTCACGCAGAAGCTCGGTAAGCCCGATGATCCCGTTGAGCGGCGTGCGCAGCTCGTGACTCATATGCGCCATCAGCAGGCTCCGAGCCCGCAGGGCCTCTCGCAGGCCCTCGTTCTCAGCGGCGAGGCGCATTCCCAGCTCCTGCAGGCGCAGCGTGGTCTCGCGACTCTGCAGACGCTTCTCAGGAGTTCGCAGGGCTGCGGTGGAAGGCGGGGCAGGCGCATCGTCGGACCCGTTGCCCTCGCAGTCGCCCGAGAGGCTCTCCTCGAGTCGCTGGTCCAGGGCCTCGCAGAGGGCTTGGACTGAGGCTCGCGTCGCAGCAGCCTGTTCATCGGTCAGCCCCAGGGCGAAGCACTGCTCCACCGCCGACAAGACCTCCTCAGGGGGGCATCCCAGCCGATCGGCCAGCTCGGCGACCGGCATCAGCGCTGCCCCGGTGTGGAGATAGGCCGTAAGCGCACCGGCGACTGGGCCGCCCCCCGGGAAGTGCGAGAAGCACGGACAGGCCCAGATTGTTGCCGGTCCGAGCAGGGAATCGGCGAAGATTGGCTCACCGCGCTTGACAGCCTCCCGGCCTGCACGCGACAATTCGTCTACCATCCTGGCTTCGGCCGCATCGGCCGCAACCAGGGCGTAGACCGGATGGCGACCGACCGGCTGCACGGGCCATGGTGCCGTGTGGTCTTGCGCCTCCTGTACCCAGACATAGGCGCAGGGCAGGTGTGTGAGGCTGCTCACCCACTGAACAGCTCTGTCTATCTGCTCCCGGGCAAGCGTCGTCAGCCGACCTGTCACAGTCATTGCGCACAGCACCCTATCTCATGATGTGCCGTCAAGTCTGTATTCGAGATAACACCCATTTCGCCACAGACGACTTCACGCCTTCCCCCGGTGCGGGAACGGGACCAGCGCGCAGAGCGGGCTCTGAGGTCCACCGGGAAAGAGGACCGCTTCGTGAAGCAAGGAACTCACGGCCGTGCCGGATAGTAGCGAGAGGGCCGGGACGGATCACCATCTCGCTTCCGGTTTCGGCTTCGTCGATTGTATGTTTTACCTTCACATCTTGTCAATAAACCAGAAAAGGTGGTCATAATGAAAAAGCCAGACGACGACATTCTCTACGTAACCGCGCGCGGCGGCGACCTCCTGAGCGACGCCTCACTGAACAAGGGTAGCGCCTTCACCAACGAGGAGCGCATCGAGCTTGGACTGGAGGGACTGCTGCCGCATCACGTCTCCAACCTCGACGAGCAGGTCCAGCGTGTGCTCGAGAACTTCCGGCGCCAGGCCACTCCCATCGACAAGCACGTCTACCTGCGGTCCCTGCAGGACCGCAACGAGACCCTGTTCTACGCAGCTCTCATCTCGCATCTGGCCGAGATGATGCCCATTGTCTACACGCCCACAGTGGCTCAGGCGGTGGAGGAGTTCTCGCACCTCTTCGCCGCCACTCGCGGCCTGTACCTCACACCGGAAGACAGCGTGCGGATGGAGGAAGTCATCGGTAACGTGCCGTGCGAGGATGTGCGCGTGGTGGTTTGCACGGACAACGAGGGCATCCTCGGCATCGGCGACCAGGGCACCGGCGGGATGGCCATCCCCATCGGCAAGCTTGCCCTGTATGTGGCGGCCGGTGGATTCCGACCGGACGAGTGCCTGCCGGTGTGCCTTGACGTAGGCACCGACAACCGCCGACTGCTGGAAGACCCGCTGTACCTGGGCGTCAAGCAACCTCGGCTCCGGGGGGCCGAGTATGATAGCTTCATCGACTCCTTCGTCGAGGGCTTCAAGAAGCGGCTGCCCAACGCCATCCTGCAGTGGGAGGACTTCAGCCGCGACATCGCCTTTGAGAACCTGATTCGCTACCGGGACGAGGTGTGCTCCTTCAACGACGACATTCAGGGCACCGCGTCGGTCACGGTTGCCAGTCTCATGGGCGCTGCGAAGCTGGCTGGACGGTCCTTCGCCAAGGAGGTCATCTGTATCGTCGGAGCCGGCTGCGCGGGCGTAGGCGTTACCCTCGGGATCCTCGATGCCCTTCAGAGCGAGGGGCTGAGCCTGGAGGAAGCCAAGGAGCGGGTCTACGTCTTCGACAGTCGCGGTCTGCTCGTCGATACCCGGCCCGGCCTGCCTGACTACAAGCGCCAGGTCGCAACTCCGGCCTCTGTGGTCGAGGGCTGGGGCGGACTGTCGCTCTATGACGTCATCGAGCGCGTTCGCCCGACGGCACTCGTGGGACTCTCAGGTCATCCGGGCGCGATCGACGAGGAAGCCGTGCGGACCATGGCCGAGCTCAATGAGCGTCCGTCGATCTTCGCCATGAGCAACCCGACCGCCAACGCCGAAGCGGTTCCGGCAGACATCCTGTGCTGGAGTGACGGGCGGGCGATCATCACCACCGGAAGCCCCTTCGATCCGGTGGAGTACAAGGGGAAGGAGTACCAGTTCTCGCAGGCCAACAACGTCTATGTGTTCCCCGGCGTCGGCCTGGGTGCTGCAGTGTGTGGGGCGACGCGGATCACGGACCGCATGCTCACCTCGGCGGCCCGGCGGCTGCATGAGCTGACCGATGACGCGGACTACGAGCGCGGTCTGGTTCTGCCGCCGGTGCGCGACCTGAGGTCGGTCTCGGCCCAGATCGGCGCCGCGGTGATGGAGTCGGCGATCCGCGAGGGCCTTGCGGCGAAACCGGCAGTCGGCGACCTTGCCAAGACGCTGCGGGATGGGATGTATCAGCCGCACTACACACAGTACAAGCCTGCTAAGTAGCGATTACCGGGGTGTCACCACGTGTCAGTGACACCCCGGATTCCTCGATCCTGTGGGCCGTCCTGACCTTGGGGCCGGTTCTGTGGCCCGGTGGAGCCCTAAGGCGCGGGTTTCCTTGACACCCACTTCAGGGCAAACCTACAATGCCGCAAAGCGCGGCGGAAGGTATCCGCGGGCCTGTCGTTACGACTCTTGATCGCAGGTTGCCGCAGAATTGGCGTCGGCGGGTCAGTCTACCATCCGACGGGCTCGCACTGGGTCCGAGGCGTGTGCCGAAGAGAAGGTGAGAGTGCATGAACCGCTGTGGTCGTCTCTGGCTTGTCCTGCTGGGGTCGGTGCTGCTGCTCGGCCTCCTCTCTGGATGCGACGAGCAGATCGAGAAGAAGATCGGTGACATCTCCGCGGCGTCGGTGGAGAGTGAGTACAAGGTCGTCAAGGACCCACTCCTGACCGACTGGATCAACACCATGGGCCATACCATGCTCGGCTACGTGGTGCGCCAGAACCTGCCCTATGAGTTCAAGGTCATCGACACGGACCTGGTCAACGCCTTCGCCGCGCCCTACGGGCATGTGTACGTGACCACGGGGCTGCTGGACTTCTGCGAGAGCGAGCAGGAGGTCTGGGGCGTCATCGGCCATGAGATCGGCCACGTATCGAATCGCCACTCCATCAGCGCGGTCAAGCGCGGGTTCCTGTACAACATCGGGCTGGCGATTCTCGGCGGCCAAAGTCGAGGCCTGGCAGACGCAGCGGGCCTTGGTCTGGGACTGTTGTCGCTGCGCTACAGCCGCGAGAACGAGTATGAGGCCGATGACATGGGGCGTCGGCTGACCTTCGCAGCGGGCTATGACCCGCGCGGGCAAGTCGACTTCTTCGGCCGTCTGCTGGCCAAGTACGAGAAGAGCCGGCCCTCCAGCATCGAGGTCATGTTCCGCACTCACCCAACGACCGACAAGCGTGCGGCCCGCCAGATGGCCATGCCCGAACTCTCGAACGACAACCCCGACGCACTGCTGCAGACCGGCCGCGGCTATGCCCATCGGTACGAGTTCCGCCGAGCCTCCGACCTGCTGGCGAAGGCTGTGGAGCTTCGCCCGACGGATGCGGAGAGCGTGGTGTCGCTGGGCGAGGTACAGTTGCACCGCGGCGATCTGGAACGTGCCCGCCAGACCTTCGAGACGGCTCTGCGGATCCGATCTAGCAACTATGCCACGGAGGGTGTCCGCCTGGCGGCGACCACTTCGCTGCCGACGGTCACCCCGGCTTCAGACTCCGAACGACAGCGAGCGACGCTGCTGCTTGCCGACGCCGGTCGTGGGGTGTCCAAGGCGGAGCAGGCCGCTACCGACGCCGGGCGTCAGGTGGAGGCACTGACTGCGGCGTACCATCCCTCCATCAAGGGCGCGCAGTCGGTGATCGAGAACCTGTTCGGTCTCGCCGACTCGCAGGCCGAACTGAGCGAAGCTGCGGAAAGCCTGGTGGCCTTTGCGAATAGCGTCGTGAACCGCGCGCTGGATCCGGTGTACTCGGTGGAGCGCCAGCGCGAAGGCCTCAACCTGTGTGCCGCCCAGGTGGCGGAGAGCGCGGCCCAGATCCAGGCGAAACTCGGGGCGGCCCAAGACGGGCGGCTCGCGGCTGGTGACGTGACCGTCCTCGAACGGACACTGCGCGAGACCCAGAGGGCCGCCGACGATGTGCAGACGGCTCTGGATGAGCTGACTCGTGCGCAACCGGCCGTGAAGGCGGCGGCCGAAGCGGCGGAGGAAGCCACGGGCTACGTGGACCGGATCATGAACGGCGACCGGACCGCAGCCACGGCCCAGAGGGCCCAGCTTGCGGCCCAACTGACGGAGGCGCGGGCACTGACGGCCCTGGCAGCTACCGCCAAGGCCAAGCAAGTGGTCGACCGGGCAACACTGCGTTCGCTGATCTCACGGGTGAACCTTGCCGCGACCGGCGTCGATCCTGTCCTGCGCCCGAGTCTGGACGGCATGGTGGCCCACTTCACGATGCAGCGTCCTGAACTCGTGGCCAAGCTGCGCGGCGAAGGTGTGGGGTATGGTGAGATGGCGCTGATCCTGACCGCCGCCTACAGCAACAACACCAAGCCGGCCGACCTGATGTCGCTGGCCGGTGGTGCTCGCAGTCTCGTCGACCAGATCAACTCGGCGGGCGCGCGCACCGACGGCGCGCTCGTGGTGCTCAAGTACCTGGCCCGCGCGGTCGAGTACGAGACAAAGTCCAGCTCCTAAGTGGCCGGTGTGCTAAGCCACAAGAGGCAGTCCTGCGCTTCCCGCGGACGGGGGTAGCTGCCTGTGCGTGCATCCAAGTTCGACACCTCAAGCGGTTCTTCACGGGTGTCCATGGACACCTTCCTTATGGGCGAGGCGAGATCTGACATGTCATCTTCCGTCGTCTTCGACTTCCACATGCACACCTTTCTCAGCGACGGTGCTCTGCTGCCGATCGAGTTGATCCGCCGCTGCATCGTCCACGGCTACGCAGGGATGGCCATCGCAGATCACGCGAGTGCCAGCACCCTCGAGCGCGTGATCACCGAGGGCGCACGCGACTGTGCCCTCGCCCGCAAGCACTGGGACTTCGAGGTGTACCCGGGCGTGGAGTTGACCCATGTGCCGGCGACGGCCATCGCCGAACTGGCCGCCCAGGCCAAGGCTGCCGGTGCTGCTCTGGTGGTTGTTCACGGCGAGTCGCCGGTCGAGCCCGTCCAGCCCGGCACGAACCTGGCCGCGGCCCAGTGTCCGGAGGTCGATGTGCTGGCCCATCCGGGGCTGCTGACGCCGGAGGTTGCCAAAGCGGCTCGTGAGAACGGTGTCATGATCGAGCTGACCTCTCGACAGGGTCACGGGATGGCCAACGGTCTCGTCGCCCAGGTCGCGCTCGCGGCCGGCGCCTCGATGGTCGTCAATAGTGACACGCATCGCCCCGAGGACATCCTAACCCCGCAGTGGGCCGAGCACGTCGCCCGCTGCAGCGGGGTTTCACCCGAGATGCTCGAGACGATTCTGGACACGAACCCCCGAGCGCTGCTGGCCCGTGCACGCTCTCGCATGACTTCCGAGGAGACCCAATGAGTCGCCTGACCCGACGCGGGCCCAGCAGCATCGACTCCGAGTCGTCTACCGGCCGCGCACAGCCCTGTGGCAGTTGGCTGCGCTGCGCTCGCCTGTTGTGTCTTGCGCTCGTGGCAATGGTGCCGGTGCTGAGTGTCGGTGGCTGCGCGCGGGGTGAGGGCACGACCTTGCCCCAGTCGGTGATGGACGTGTGGGTTCAGTTCCGGGGCCCGGTGGAGGATTCGGCCTACTACTTCCTGGCCCTCAACAAGAACCCCAACTTCAGCACACGTATTCCCGTCCCCGTCGCTACGGGGCCCTTCTGGGGCAACGGCTGGGGCACCGGGTCGATGACCCATTTTCTGGAGTACCGCCTGGGGCAGTACGAGTTCTACTCGACCAATCTGACGATCGTGCTGCGCCAGGCAGGCGGCGGTATTCTGGCTGCCGGCGGCACTCCGAGCGGAGCCGACGCCGGTCGCTATGACCTCACCGTGGGAGCCCCGGTTCCCGGCGTCGCTTCCCTGAGCGGCACCGGGATGATCAGCGGCGTGAACAACGCCTCGGGGCAGACGGCCGGGAGCATCACAGTCAGCACCGATGCAGCGGGCAAGACCATCGCCGGGAGCGTTGTGTACACCCCGGCCGCAGGTTCGACGACGCTCACGCCAACTCAACAAGCACAGATTGCCGGTCTGAACGCCGGTGGCGTCGCGCTGCAAACGACCTCGCTGGACAGCTTCGGACTGGTTCTCACGCTGGCTTCCGCGACGGCCGGGGCGCAGACGATCACCGTCGCACCGACGACGGCGACGGTCAGTGTGACCTTCGTTCCGATGGCACCGGCGCCGGCGGTTCAGAGCACCGCCTCACTGCGGGCAAACTCGACCGCCGCCACCAGTACGCCGCCGATTCCGGGTGCCACGATCACCACGGGCGATCTGGTCTACGGTGGGACGGCGCGCATCGATACCGAGATCTCACAGTCGCCGCAGCTCCTTGGCCCTCCCTTCGCCTACACTATTCCGGCAGGGGCTAACAGCCTGCGAGCGACGATTGACCTCTCCGAGTTCGGCTCGGGGCTGACGGACCTCGGTTTCAACGTGATCGCAACCACCGAACTGATCTACGACCCGAGCGTGACGGACCCCGCGCAGCACTGCTACGATGCCCTGGGGCCGCTGGGCAACGACGCCGTGACCTTCAGCACCAGCGAGTATCGGACGTACTCCAACGCGGACAGCTTCGTCACCGAAGGGGCCAATGACTCGACGCTGCGCGGGAACGTGACAGAGGCCCAGCGAGCCGCCGTCGACATTACCGACTGGTCGATCACCCTCCGCCGCATCCGCTGATTGCGCCCATTCCGTCAGGGCCGACTGACCTGCAGGTGTTGCGGCCTGGTCGCCCTTGCCCTCAGAGGTTTGCTGCATGTGCCCCGCGATTCCCGAGGAGGCGCCGGTGGTTCGGGTCCGACGCGCCGGAGTGCATGATCTTCCCTCCGTGGTGCGGATCGAGCGCACCAGCTTTTCCGACCCGTGGCCTAGTTGGAGTCTGAAGGACGAGATGATGCGCCCCGACTCGGTCTTCCTGGTCGCCGAACTGGCCGGGGAGGTGATTGGCTATGCCGGGATGCGTTTCGCGCTTGATGAGGGGCACGTGGGGACGGTTGCCATCACTGAGGAGCACCGGGGTGAGGGCCTCGGTGAGGCGCTGATGCTGTGCATGCTGATCGAGGCAAGGGAGCACAAGCTCAACACCGTCTTTCTGGAGTACCGAGTAGGGAACAAGCCAGCCGCGAATCTGTATGCGAAGCTTGGGTACAAGCCCAACCGCCTCCGCCGGGGCTACTACGAGGACAACGGCGAGGATGCCGTCGAGGCAATCCTGCAGGAACTGCGCAGCCCCGAGCTACAGAGGCACCTGAATAGCCTGAGGAAGAGCTGGGAGAGCCGTCATGAGCGCCACCTTATCTGGGACCGATAGCCTGCTGCTGGGGATCGAGACTTCCTGCGACGAGACCGCCGCTGCCGTAGTGGAGGGCGGTCGGGTGATTCACTCCAACGTGATCGCCTCGCAGGTGGACATCCATGCCAGGTTCGGCGGTGTCGTGCCTGAGGTGGCCTCGCGCAAACATGCCGAGGTTATCAGCGCCGTGGTGGAGCAGGCGCTGGCGGAAGCCGGCCTTGGCTGGAAGGACCTCGCCGGGATCGGGGTGACTCACGGTCCTGGGCTGGTGGGCTCGCTCCTGGTGGGCGTTGCGGCGGCGAAGGGGTATGCACTCGCCACAGGCCTGCCGCTGATCGGGGTGAACCACGTTGAGGCCCACCTGCTTGCCAACTTCCTGCGCAAGCCCGAGGAGGAGCGCTCGCCGGCGCTGGACCTGTTCCCAAGCGTATGCCTGATCGTCTCGGGCGGGCATAGTGATCTGGTGCTGGTGAAGGGCCTGGGCAGCTACCAGGTCCTGGGTGCCACGCGGGATGACGCGGCCGGTGAGGCGATGGACAAGGCGGCGCGAGTCCTCGGCCTAGGCTATCCCGGCGGCCCGGCGATTGATCGATCGTCGCAGGAGGGCGACCGGACGGCCGTCAACTTCCCGCGTCCCGTGGTGCCCAACACCCTGGACTTCAGCTTCAGCGGCCTCAAGACAGCGCTGCTGCGCGAGGTGCAATCGCGCTACGGCAACGCAACCAAGGGCGGCGCCCAGGGCATCGACGCACCAACGCAGGAGATCGCCGACCTGGCAGCGAGCTTCCAGGAGGCTGTCGTGGATACGCTGACCCGCAACCTGATTGAGGCGGCGGCGCAGTATGGGGCCCGTCAGGTGATGCTGGCCGGAGGAGTGGCGGCGAACTCCAGACTGCGGGAGAAGGTGGGCCAGTGGAGCCAGCGTCACGGCGTTCCAGCGTGCTTCCCACCGCTGCGCCTCTGCACGGACAATGCGGCAATGGTGGGTGCAGCGGGGTTCTTCGGGGCGCAACGTCGTGGCTGGGACGACCTCGATCTTGACGTTTTTTCGGCCATGCCTATTACAGAACGGACCATGGCTTGAATGCCCAAGTATGTGGATGAGTCGGTGGAAAACCCCTCCCATCCTGTTGATTTCGGTGGAAAACTCGGGATTCGGGAGTGGGCGGAGGAGGGGCAAGCGCTCTGACGTGCGGTGGTTCCAGGGCTCGGAAAAGAAGGAAGGTATGCTGCGGCATGTGGGAAACTCAGGAGGGTTGCGCTGCAGTGTGGGGGCGCCAGACGGCGGTCTGCCGTTGGCGGGTCTTCCACACTAGCTTTCCTTCCACCCACAACCTTGAGGCTCCCATGATCAAGACGTAGCTGGGGTGTCCGGAGCCATCCGCTTCCCAGTAGAGCGCATACCCGTCGGTGCGGACGCCGTCGTCGCCGATGATCCCGCTGCCCTCGGTGCGGAAGGCGCCGTGTCCGGTCTCCCCGAGCTTCAGACCCATCCAGCCACGATCGCGGTGGGAGGAGGTCGATGGCGCCTGCGATCTGGGCCCTGTGGGTGAGAGCACTGTTAGGAAGCTCACCTGGTCGCGGTTGCGGGCCGTGGCCCTGAGTACGGTGTGGCGTTCCGGCTGCCCTTCGTGCAGGTAGTGGATCGCCTCGTCGGTGGTCAGTTCGTCGCCGCCGTCATGCGAGGAGTATAGCGAGATCGTCAGGGCGGCCTGCTCGCGGGTCACCCTGGCGGTGTTCTTCTCCACGACGAGGCGGCCCCCGGTGGTTCCGCCCGCGTTGAGATGCAACTGCCAGGTGAAGTCGTGGGGTCCTTGCCCGGCGAGCTGGCGGTCGAAGAGGAGGTAGTCCTTGCGGCTGGCGAAGATGACCGTGCGGTCGAAGATCGCCTGGTCGTGCATCCGCCGGACTCGCACGGCATCGACCTCGCGGTCGAGTATGCTGTCTGTGACCTGCGCCTCGACATCCACGGCCACGATGGCCCCGAGCGCGGTCTTGACCGGTGGGCCCTGATTGTCCATGAGGACCAGGTTGTGGGCCCGTCCCCCGCTCGTGTCCTGACGATGAGCCCAGCCTCCCCAGCCCGTATCCATCACAAGGGTCTCCGGTCCGCGGCAGAGCACCAGACTGGAGGAGTCCGGCTGCTCATAGACGCCGCCGGCGGAACGGGCTCGCCCATGCTCGGCCAGCAGGAGCAGGTAGTTGGCCGTCGGGCCCCAGTCGCTGCGCAAGACAACGTCGCCGGCAGCGCTGAGGACCTGACTGGGGTGTCCGCCCGGTTTGGCGGCCGGGGTTCCGTCATCGTAGAGGGCAAGTGCCTCGGGAAGCTGCTCGGCGGGTACCGTACCCCCCAGGTCGCTGGTCGCGGCGTCCCAGCTCAGAAGCTTCGACTTGGGCGCCAGTGCGGCCGCCAGGTAACTGCAGCTCGGCGTCGGCACAGAGCTGTCGAGAGCCGGGCGCAGGCTGTCGGGCATGCGGATGCGGGCTCCCCATTCGCAGGCCTGAAGTACGTCGCCGGTCAGCAGGTCCTCTCCCATTACCTGCTTGCTTGCGGCGAAGAAGGGCAGGTACAACTCAGCCGCCTCGAAGTGCCGGCCGGGCCCCTCGGCGTAGCCCCCATCTCGACAGATCTGGTGCTCGAAGGCGGCGGTTAGCTGGCGCCGTGCCCGCGTATACCAGGCACGCGGACCCGGTTGAGAGTGTAGGGGAGCCTCGCCGCGGATGGCCAGCGCGCACATTCCCAGGGCACAGGCCTGACGAACCTCGCGGGTATCGCCACCGGGGCTTGGCCAGACGTAGCGTTCACGGTAGAGGGTGCCCGCGAGTTCGTCGATGAACATCCGCATCTTGGTGTCGAGGGGTTGGTTGGAACGCAGGTGTGGCGCCATCAGATCGTAGGCCAGGGCGTAGTCAGCGGCGCCGGCCACGACCTCATCGAGCTCTCGCCACCTGCCGCCACAGGAGGGACGCTTCGCACGGACGAAGAGCCGCTCGACCTTCTCTGCGTAGCGCCGGTCTCCGGACAAGGAAAAGGCGAAGGCAAGCGCCTTCGCCCGGTGAGCAATCTCGATTTCACTAACCCTCGCACCTGTATCGATCGCATCGGCCTCGACGAGGAGTCTACGCTCCCAGGTCCGATAGGGTTCGCGATCCAGGCGTCCCCGCAGAACATCCACGTCGTCGCGACCAACCAATAAGGAGGGGTGCGTCTCGGTCGGCAAACCGGTCTTGGTGAGAGCAACCTGCCGACTTGCGAGAAGCAGCACAACCGCGAATAGGCAGAGCAGCACACCAAACAGGATCGTTCGGGTGCGCAGCCTCGGTCTGAGGTGGCGAATGTGTTCGTCGGAACTTGTATACATCGCAGCGCTCGCACACACCCTGTGCACGGCCCGGAAGCCCGGACGCTACCCCACAGCCACAGGTGCTGCACGCTAGATTGTCTGCATCAGGGGATCAGTTGCCGGCCACCGGAGGCCGGTTGCGCCTATCCCCAGCCACGGAAGGCGTTGATGTCCGCTCGGAACTCGTCGAACAGATAGCGGGAGTCATGCGGACCAGGTCCCGCCTCGGGATGGTACTGGACGGAGAAGATGGGCAACTCGCGGTGCCGCATGCCCTCCAGCGTGTTGTCGTTGAGGTTGGTGTGCGTCTGCTCCATCCCGGTGTCTTTGAGCGAGTCCAAGTCTACGCAGAAGCCGTGGTTCTGCGTGGTGATCTCGACACTGCCGGTCCTCAGGTTCATTACCGGGTGGTTTACACCCCGGTGTCCGAACTTCAGCTTGTAGGTGCGGCCGCCGAGGGCGAGAGCAAGAATCTGCTGGCCGAAACAGATGCCGAACAGCGGGACCTTGCCGACCAGCTCACGGGTCGCTTCGATGGCGTAGGTGATCGGGTCGGGATCGCCCGGTCCATTCGAGACGACGACGCCGTCGGGATCCAGGTCAAGGATCTCGGAGGCCGAAGTCTTCGCCGGGGCCACGATCACCTGGAACCCGTGGCTGTAGAGCTGGCGTAGGATGTTCTGCTTGACCCCGAGGTCGATGATGACGACGCGAGGTCGCACGTCTTCGTGTGACCAGGTGCGCTGCTCGTGGTCCGCGCCCATTCCCAAGGCGAGTCGTGGAGCCTCAGGGTGGAACTCCCGGTAGCCTTCCTTGCCCCACTCGCGGACACGCTCGCAGGTGACGTCCTGGGCGAGGTCGAGGTTGACGATCTTCGGCGCCTGGCGAGCCTTCTCAGTCAGGCTGTCCGGATCAAGGTCAACCGTGGAGAGCACACCGATCTTGGCCCCGTGGGTCCGCAGGTGCTTAGTGAGCATCCGCGTGTCGATGCCCTCTATGCCAAGGATGTTGTTCTCGCGCAGGTAGTCGCCCAGACTCTGGGTGCTGCGCCAATTGCTGGGGATCTCGCAGGCCTCGCGAACCACAAAGCCCTCGACCCACGGGCGCCAGGACTCGACGTCTGCGAGGTTGACCCCGTAGTTCCCCATCTGCGTGTAAGTCATGGTTACGATCTGGCCCCGATAGGAGGGGTCGGTGAGAACTTCCTGATAGCCGGTCATGCCCGTGTTGAACACGACCTCGCCGCTGTTCTCACCCTCGGCGCCGAAGGAGGTGCCTTCGAACACCGTCCCGTCTTCGAGAGCCAGCAATGCCGGCTTACGCACTTGACGATCGCCTCACTCGTACCTGACCGCGCTTGCAGCCCTCACCCGACAATGGCTGCGTGTGCCCGACTGAAGGGACGCTCAATCATGCAGACACCAAGCTACCCCGGCCCAACTTACATCCACTGCGCCACGGCTGCCTGCGTCTTTCTGTATGAACCTGCCAACGCGTAGAATGTCACAATTATAGTCGCCCCTGGAGCCCCGTGCAAGCGGAGCCTTGGTCGCATAAGGGGCAAAATCGCAGGGCTACTCACTCATCGCCCTATACTGCAAGAGTCTGGTCACCGTCGTTCGTTACTAGCCGCCCACCGACACAGACTCCCCAGCTTCTGCCTCGCAGTCGCCTGCCTGCGAAGGGCGTATTGCGACCCTTCGAGCGGAAGCTGGAGGGGTCGACAACCCACTCCTTGTCGGGGTCCAGAAGGGTGAGGTCGGCGGCGGCGCCGACCTGCAAGACCCCGAGCGGGAGACCCTCTGCAGACCGAAGGCCGAAGAGGCGTGCCGGGTTGCAGGTCATCAGGGCCAGGGCCGCCGGAAGCGTCATGTCCCCGGTGTGCACCAGCTCCGTGAGGGTCACTCCCAGCGCCGTCTCAAGGCCGACGATCCCCCAGGGCGCCTCCTGAAGCCCCTTACCCTTCTCCTCGGAGCTGTGGGGAGCATGGTCGGTGGCGATGATCTGGATCGTGCCGTCGAGGATTGCCTGGCGGACCGCCCGTCGGTCCCGCTCGGTGCGCAAAGGCGGGTTCATCTTGGCGTTGGCCCCCTGCTCGCGGACGGCCTCTTCAGTGAGGGCGAAGTAGTGGGGCGCGGTTTCGACGGACAAGTGCAGGGATGCCGCCTCGTCCCGCAGCCTTCGCACTTCCTGAACCAGGGCTTCGGTGCTTGCATGGGCCACGTGCAGCCGGAAGGGCTTGCCCTGGTCGGTGGCCGCCTGTGCCCAGAGACGCAACCCCAGAACCTCGGAGCGCGGGTCCTGCCCGGTTACACCGAGGTCGCGGCTGACGGCACCTGCGCTGATCGCTCCGTTGGCGCTCACCTGCTTGTCTTCGCAGTGGGCCACGAAGAGCGCCGAGGCTTCTGAGGCCTGCTTCACCGCCTCGGTGGCAACCTCCGGGCTCTGAATCGGCACCGCGTCATCTGAGATGGCGACGCAGCCCGCGGACAGGAGCCCGGCGAAGTCGGACAGCCGATCGGCTGAGCCATCGAGAGTCGCGCAACCGATAGGCAGCACGCGACAGCGGGCATCGGCGCTGATCCGGCCCAGCAGGTCGGCTACTCGCTTCGATCGGTCCACCGGCGGCGTGGTGTTCGGCATGCAGCAGAGGGTGGTAAAGCCTCCGGCGATCGCCGCTGCCGTGCCGGTCGCGATGGTCTCCTTGTGCTCCTGACCAGGCTCGCGCAGGTGGACGTGGACGTCGATGAGCCCGGGGCAGACGACCAGCCCGGTCACATCCACGGTATCCCAGTCGCCGGGCTCAGGCTGCGGACCGAGGCCGAGGATTCGGCCGTCGCTTAGCCAGCAGTCTGCGGCCTCAGTTCGACCGGTCGCAGGATCAACCAGTGTCGCGCCATGCAGGCACAGTCCCATTGAGCTTGCACCCTCAGCAGATCAGCGTTGTTGCGGTAGGTGCCGGCAGTCGGGACTGTGGGGGTAAGGTCCGGTCGCCGGCCCGGCACGAAAAGAGGCCTCCGGCTACAATGGAGGCCTCGTGTTCCTCGCGTCTGAGCGGGATGGGCAGTGCCCTACCCGCTGGTGATCTGGAGCATGCCGAGATAGACCTTGCCGACGGAGTTGCCGGTGATGACCACGCCGATGAGCTTCGCACCCGCTGCGCCGCCCTTGCCCTTGAGGTTGGCGAAGGGGACCTTGATCTCGCCCCAGTCGTTGTCCTTGGTCAGCGAGGACACCAGGAAGGAGCCGGCGTCCAACTGGCCCTTGTCGGTTACGAGGGCGATCCGTGCGCTCTCCAGGGGCTTGACCGGCTCGGAGGAGCCACGGCCCATGCCCATACCCATGCCGAAGCCCGGCATGAACATACCACCGGGCATGCCGGTAGCACCAGGCATCTGGGAGGGCATCTCCATGCTTCCGCCGGAGGAGCTACCACCCATACCGCCCATACCGGGCAGACCCGGAAGGCCGTAGTATTGGGCGTAGTTGGTGAGGTCCTTGGAGTTGCCGGGCAGGGCGCCCTGGTCCATTCCGCCGCCACCTTCGCCGCCCCCGCGCTGCCGTCGGCCACGCCGACCACCGAAACCGCCCTGGCCGCCACCGAAGCCACCCTGGCCGCCGCCGGGACCCATGCCCTGACCGCCACCAGGACCCATGCCCTGGCCGCCGCCAAAGCCGCCAAAGGGGCCGCCCATCCCGCCGCCACCGGAGACACCCGCCGAGGCTTCGAGCTTGACCCGCGCGATCAGGTAGCTGCGGGTCGGCGCGTTCAGGTAGGGAGCGAGGTCAAGGGCGGGCTCCACGCTCAGGTAGCCACCCTCATAGTACCCGCGGCTGTCGACCTCAATCGCTGCGGTGCTCTGGTAGTTGAAGCTCGAGGACACCTGGACCTTGCCGTTGCCCCAGGGGCTCAGCTTGCCCGCATCGGCCTTGCCCTGATACAGCACCGCTGTGTCGGCGAAGGCACAACAGGTCAGCACCGCAAGCATCGCCGTAACGAGGATGGATCGCATGATCGCTCTTGACGTCATGGCCTTCACCTCTGGGTCTCCAACGCATTGTGCGCCCGCACAGCGGGCGGCACCACCAAGACAGCCGATCGGACACGCACCCGACCGCTACATACGCCACTATTCGCCCTTCGCCTCATGAAGTCCTTCCGGTGCAGCCTCTGGTGCGTCACGGAAGGAACTCACAGGCGATGGCGCTTTGCACCAGCATACCTTCGAATGTTAGTCGGAGGCGCACTCCGTCGTCAAGCATGAGACCTCCAGCCACCAGTCGGGCGATGAGGTCCTTGTGACGCTGACGCAGGTCAACGCCGAAGCGTCGGGTCAGCTCCTGCGGTGCAATGCCCTCCGTGGTTCTCAAGCCGAGCATGACCGCCTCGCCGCAAGCCGTGTCCGGATCGAGGCGCTCGGAGTCGGCTACCAGGCCCCGTTGCTCCAGCGCCGCCGCCAGGTAGTCCGTCGCCTTCACCAGGTTACGGCGACGCTCGCCGGAGAGGTAACTGACCGCTCCGGCACCCAGGCCGACGTACTCGCCGTCGCGCCAGTAGAGGAGGTTGTGGCGGCACCGATGGCCAGGCTGCGCGTAGTTCGAGATCTCGTAGCGCTCATAGCCGGCTTCGGCCAGGGCGTCGACCGTCCACCTGATCCAGTCGGCCGCGTCCTCTTCCTCCGGCGTGGGCAGGAGACCGGCCTCCACCTGCTCACGCAGGGGCGTATCGGGCTCCAGAATCAGCCCGTAGACCGAGAGGTGGTTCGGCGACAGGGCCACGGCCTGGGTCAGCACGCTCTCCCACTGACTGGCGGTCTGGCCGGGCAGCCCGCGCATGAGGTCAAGGGACAGGTTGTCAAAGCCCGATTCGCGCGCTGCCGCAATAGCCTCTCGCGCTTCCGTACTGGTATGGACGCGGCCGAGGAGCCGCAGTTCAGTGTCGTCGAGCGACTGCACTCCCAGGCTCAGGCGATTGAAGCCCGCCTGACGCAGGAGACGCAAGGAAGCGAGGGCGACCGTTCCCGGGTTGGCCTCGACGGTGATCTCAGCGTCGGCTGCGATGGCGAAGTGACCTCGCAAGGCTTCCAGGACGCCCGCCAGTTCCTGCGCCTCATAGAGGGTTGGAGTACCGCCCCCGAAGTAGACGGTCGAGATCGGCAGCGGCGGCGACTGCGCAATCTCGGCTGCGAGCGCCTGCAGATAGAGATGGCGCTCTGCGTCTGAGGCCACACCCGAATTGAAGTCGCAGTAAGCGCACTTGCGCCGGCAATAGGGAAAGTGGACGTATAGCCCACGCTCGGTAGTCATATCACGAGAGACACGCGGGCCAGGACACCCTCGCGTCCTGGCCCGTTGTTGGTAGCCGAAAAGGGCGGTGCGTCAGCCCTGGTACTAGTAGCACTGCCACCAGCATTCAGTGGCGGAGCACTTCACAGCCGAGGGCTTGTACCACTTGGCATGGCCGTCCATGAAGCCGTAGTTGGAGCCATCATTGTGGCGCTCAGAGGCCTTCGCGCTGAAATCCTTCAGCGAGAACCCGTGGGCGCTGGTTGCCATGGTGACGGCCCAGGGGCCGGCAGTGGTGTCGCCCTCGATCTCAGCGAAGCCGATGACCGTGGAGGAGTCCTCGACCATCGCCAACGACTGCCCTGCGGGCGAGGGGTTGGTGCCGCCGGTGCCATCGTGCGCGAGGTTGATGCCATAGCCAATGACGGTGGCTGCGCCGTTGCCACGGAAGCTCGGGCACTTGAAGATCTGGGAGTTCTTCACATAGGGCTTCATGAGGTCAGTCCACGGAGTGGTGGAGTTGGTCTCAGAGGGCACAAAGAGCTCGTCATAGTCCTGCGCATACATGAGGCCGCCGAGCATGATCTGCTTCACGTTCGATACGCAGTTGGACTGACGGGCCTTCTCGCGAGCCCGGGAGAACACGGGGAACAGGATGGCCGCGAGGATTGCGATGATCGCAATCACAACCAGCAACTCAATGAGCGTGAAACCTTTGCGCATCTTCTTCCTCCTGGACGCTGGATGTGGCGAACTAGGATGTGTGCGACACCGACCAGGTCAGGCCGGCTCTGCGACCAGATGACCTCCGACTAGCGGCCACGACACAGCCGGGGCAAACGTCGAGGGCCCCGCCCAACCGAGGAGAACGGCGAGAGGTCAGCTCTCACGCGCCACTGCACACCGCGGTCTGGCTCTTGCAGACAATCGTACGCGATGGAAGTTCCCCGTGATTTGTTCCAAGGACGCCGCCTGAGACCAAGAGTTCAACGTAGGGAGGGCGATTCATCCCTGCAGGATGTAACCATTTGCGGGAGAGCGAAGGAGGGTCGGCTGGCTCGCGGAGGACCTGGGGCTGCGGAAGCACGGGGCAAAACAAAAGGGGCCATGCCGCGAAGACATGGCCCACAGGTTTGTCAGGGATGGTGGGCGCTAGTGGATTTGAACCACTGGCCTCCACCGTGTCAAGGTGGCGTTCTTCCCCTGAACTAAGCGCCCGGCAGGTCGTAGTATAGCAGAACCCCCTGGGGCTGTAAACCCCGCAAAGGGTGAGTTTTCGTGAGGCAGGAAACCGGGCCTCGCCCGCGAAAGGTCCTCTGAGTTTTCGTTTGGCAGCTACCAGATACTACCCTGGGGGCGATCCCATGCATCACTCCTACAACGAGGTTCTTGCTACCTTCACAGACCCGCCGGCTCACTACCGGCCAATGCTGTTCTGGATCTGGAACGGCGAACTAGACCGCGAGCAGATCGAGGCACAGGTTGCGGATATGGCCCAGAAGGGCTGCGGCGGGTTCTTCATCCATCCGATGGGTGAGAACTTCCGGCTGAAAGACTTCGTGAAGGGGATCTCACCCAACTATCTCTCCGACGGGTACTTCGAAGCCGTTCGCTGGGCCGTCGAAGCGGCTGTGAAGCATGGCCTGTACGCGTGGTTGTACGATGAGGGAGGCTGGCCGAGTGGGACCGCCCAGGGGAAGGTGCTCGAAGGCCACCCGGAGCATCGCGCCCAGGTGCTATCCTGCCGTCGCCTCGAGGTCTCGGCCGGGGAACAGCTACCGTCGGACGTGGACACCGTAGCCTGGTTCGCGGTCTTCGAGGGGAAGCCGCCGCAACTACTGGACGGCAGCGATGGGGCCGTCGTGCCTGAGGACTGCGGGGAGGTCTTGGCCTTCGTGATTCGGCGCGTCGAGGGGCGCACGAACCTGCTGAGCCCTGCGATGGTGCGCCGGTTCATCGACGTGACCCACGAGCGCTATGCCCAGGTCGTGGGTGAGTACTTCGGCAACACGATCCCGGGCCTCTTCACCGACGAGCCCTCGGTGGCGGGACGAGTGGGAAGCGGCGAGATCCCCTGGACCGACGACATGCTGGAGGCCTTCCAGTCGCGCAAGGGCTTCGACCTGCGGCCCTTCCTTCCGGCGCTGTTCAGCCGCGAGGCCGTCGGTGCACAGGTGCCGGCAAGCCTTGACCCGGCTGTTGTGGGGCAGATGCGATGCGCCTTCTACGATGTCTGGACGGACCTGTACCAGGAGGCCTACTGGCTGCAGATCAACCGTTGGTGTGAGGATCACCAACTGATTCACACCGGGCATGTGGGGGGCGAAGACAACCTCCTCGACCACGCGCGGCATGGCTTCGGGCACTACTTCAAGACGGCGGGGTCGCTGCACTCGCCAGGCGTCGACACGATCTGGCGACAGCTCTTCTGGGGCAAGGACAACTTCGGCTTCCCGCAGTTTGCGGCGTCGGCGGCTCATCAGCGACCCGGACAGGGAGGGTCGCCGGAGGAGGACAGCCCCTTCGACAACCTGGTCATCACGGAGACGAACGGCGTGTACGGCGCCGGGCTGACCTACGAGCAAATGCGGTGGCTGGTCGACTACCAGTGCCTGCGGGGCATCAACCTGATCGCGCCGATGGCGTACAGCTACGACACCAGTGAGGGCAGGGTCTACCGCACGCAGGATCAACTCGGTCCGGGCAGCCCGCAGTGGAAGTTGTACCAAGGGTTTGCGGATTACGTGGGCCGACTGTGCGCGATCCTTCGCCGGGGCATCTCGCTGGCCGACACCGCCGTGTACTACCCCATCGAGGGTGTCTGGGCCGACCTGGACTCTGAGGCCGCACAGCAGACGTGGCGGTCGCTGCAGCTCGTCACCCGGGCGCTCAACGAGGAGCAGGTGTCCTTCGACTTCATCGACGCGCGGGCCATCGAGTCCGGGACGGTTTCCGAGGGCGCGCTGGAGACACCCGGTGAGAACTACTCAACCATCATCCTTCCCGACACGGGCTATCTGCCGCTTGGGGTGCTGAACAGACTCGGGCAGTTGTACGAGCAAGGTGGACGCGTGGTCTTCCTGGGAGACGTGCCTGCCCGATGCAGCGACTACGGGACCGATCGGCAGTATGAGGCCGCCGCCAACCGGCTGGAGGCAGTCTCGGTACCCATGGACCTGACGGCCGAGAGCGAGCTGCCGGCCGGAGACACTCGTGGAGGTCTGGATGAGGCAGCGCGCTGGGATGGACTGGCCGCAGGTCTTGCGATGCCCCGGAGCATGGACGCCTTCCCGGCGGCCGTCACCGCGGACAAGGTGGTGCTGAGGGTGCCCGAAGAGGAGATCGGGCGCCTGGCACGAGTCCTGGCCTTGCGTGTGGGGCGGTTCAGTCTTCAGGCCGCCGGGGTCGAGCCCGACCTGCGTGTGATGGTTCGCGACCTTGACCCGCTGCAGGTGGCCTTCGCGATGAACGAGAGCCAGGAGCCGCTCGAGGTGACCATGGAGGTCGTGAGCGAGGTTCCGAGCCTCCTGGAGCGCTGGTACCCGGTGGATGGAGCCGCTCATCTTTTGGCCGTCCATGAGGAGATCTCGGAGATCACGCGGACGCGGCTGCGACTGCGACCCGGTGAGAGCGCCATCTTGGTGCTGGTGCCGAAGTCGGAAGCTCCGGAAGCCACCTCCGAACTGGAGCCCAAGCCACGCCATCCCGAACTGGAGGTCATTCTTGAGGCCCTGGATGAGCCGGACACCATCAGGATTGTCGAGCAGTATGAACTGACCGGGGGCGATGTTCGGGTGACCCGGCAACCCTCCGTCAAGCCGCCGACGCACCTTGGTTCCTGGGGCGACTTCGAGCTGGGGGAGTTCAGCGGCACCATCGCGTACGAGTACAGCTTCACGGTTGCAGCGGAGTATCTGGGGGAGGAGGTCTTCCTTGACCTGGGCGAGGTGTGCTACGCTGCGCGTGTGGTGCTAAACGGCACCGAGTTGGCTCCCTGCCTGTGGCGACCCTATGTGCTGGAGGTCGGGCACCAACTGCGCGAGCACGACAATCTGCTGCGGGTGGAGGTCAGCAATACGCTGGCTAATCAGGTCGCTTCGCCGCTCGCAGTGGAGGAAGCTCAGCGCAAAGGATGGTTCAACACCTACTACGAGCGGTCCTTGCCCATGATGCGAGAGAGCCTGCGGTCCGGCCTGATCGGCCCCGTGCGACTCTATATGCGGGGCTGAGACCGGGGGAACGCTGAAGTGCCATGATCTTTGACTGCCACACCCATATCTTCCCGGAGGGTCTGGTCGACCGTGCCATGGTGTCGCTGAGCGCCGGGTACGGTGTCGAACCCGTCGGTCGAGCAACGGCCGACGGGTTGCTTGCCCATATGGATGCCTGCGGGGTCGACAAGGCCCTGGCGGTATCCGTTGCCACCAAGCCATCGCAGGTGCAGTCCATCAACGACTGGCTGCTGAGTCTGGGCCAGGAGCGGCTGGTGCCCTTCGGGGCAATGCATCCCTACTACGAGGACATGGAGACGGAGATCCAGCGGCTCCTCGACGCCGGCGTGAAGGGCATCAAGCTACAGCCGTACTTCCAGGGCTACCGACTGGACGACCCGCGGACGCTGGCGATGTTCGAGTGCATCGGCGACCGGCTGATCGTGTTGCTGCACGGCGGCAACGAGATCATCCCGCTTCCCGAAGTGCAACCCACGCCGGAACGCGTGCGGAACCTCCACCGGCGCTTTCCGCAGGTGCGTCTCATAGTTGCACATCTCGGGGCCTCGGGGCTGTGGGACGACGTGGAGAAGTACCTCGTGGGTGAGGACCTGGTGTTCGATGCCTCCTACGTCTTCGACATCTGCAGCGATGAGCAGGTCGGGCGGATCATCAGGAACCACGGGCCTGAGAGGATCCTCTGGGGCAGCGACTTCCCCTGGCAGCCGCAGTCACAGGGCATAGCCGGGGTCAACCGCCTGCCCTTCACGGAGGAGCAGAAGCAGGGGATTCTGAGCGGCAACCTGTTGCGGTTGCTGGGGATGAAGAGCTAGCCCTACACGCTCAACCGTTCGCCCGTTCCGAGGTCAAGCAGATACACGTCGTCCCCCTCGATCACGCCGCAGGTGGGACGACGTTTGCTTTCCTCGCTGCTGAGAGGATAGGTGACCGTGCCCGGGTTGATGTGGGTGCAGGTGCCCAGAGGGCGGATCGTCGGCACATGCGTGTGGCCGGTGAGCAGGTACTGAACGCCCCAGCGGAGGCACAGCGCTTCGAGGTCGTCGGGGCTGAAGAGGTGGCCATGGGTGGCGAGGATGCGGACGCCCTCCACCTGCGCGAAGACGTAGGGCTGCTGGATGGGCACCTGCAGGACCAACTGATCGACCTCGGAGTCTGCATTGCCTCGTGCAATCAGCAGAGGCTGCGGGACCGCGTTGATCGCCTCGGCCAGGGCCTTCGGATCGTAGGCCTCCACCGGCTTGAACTTTGGGCCGTGATAGAGCAGATCGCCGCAGTGGAAGATGACGTCGGCGTCGTGAAGGGCCAGCTCCCAGGCCCGCTCCCAGCCCTGCAGATTCCCGTGCGTATCGCTGATAAGGCCCAGCTTCACGATGTGTGCCTCCCTCGCGCAAAGGCGGACGGCTACCGGGGATCGCGCACCCAGGTCGAGGCCGTGTTCAGTTGCCAGTCCATCCCGAAGTAGCCCGCGACCTCATGCTCGTTCGTGTCGTCGTAGTTGAAGCGGTGGCAGTTGAAGATCAGGAAGTCGGGGACCAAATCGTGCTTGTGGTTGATCCCGCACTTCTCCCCGTACAGTCGGCCCGCGTAGATGACCACGTAGCGCTCAGGGTTCAAGGGGTTCGGGTAGCACATCACGAGCCCCAGATCGTCGCCCTTGTAGGTGCCCCCGGCCACGGTGTATTCCTGCTCACCAATCTTGATCGGCAGCTTCGGCTGGATCTGCTTGAGGATCGAGTTGCTGGCCGGTGTGCCGAACAGGACCAGATTCCGCGTCGCAAGGTCCTGCGGTGTGACGTCACGGTCGATCTTCAGCGGCGGGACCCCGTCGGCGAACTGATCCCACTCGTCACTCCACTTGCGAGCGTTGAGGGCATTCGCCTGGTTCTGCTCGTCGGTGCCGCTCGTGCCGACCACGAGGAGGAAGGCGGTGTTGAAGACGTCCTCGACGGGTCCGCACAGGCCCTTGCGCTTGTGTGGCGGGAAGTCCGCCGGGGTCTGCTCCACGCCGTCACAGCGGACGTACAGGTCCCAGTTCGCCGTCGCGCGGACGGTCTGCTTCTTGCCATTGACCACGGCCTCGAAGTCCTCGACGCGCTGCAGCGGCGACTGATCGACCTTGAGGTCTACCAGCCGCACGTTGGTGGTCTTCAGCGTGAACCCGCTACCATCCGCGTTCACCTGGCAGTCGACCGTGGCAGCCTTGGCGGGCTCAATCAGATCGACCACGCGCACCCAGAAGGCCGTGTCGTAGTTGAGGCTATAGGTCTTGTAGGTGACTCGGCGCGGCGGAGTCTCGGGCAGGCTGAAGTCCTTGGTCCAGGTCCAGGCATTGCGGAAGCAGGGCAGGTCCCAGTAGATGTAGTGGTTCTGGCCCTTGAACTCATACAGCTTCATCGGGATTCCGAGCTTGGCGGCGGCGCTGACCATAGTGCGGGACTGCTCGACGGGAATCAGCGAGTCCTGCTCGCCGTGCTGCACGAACATGGGCTGGTTGCGGGCGTTCATCACCAGGTCGATGGGGTTGTCCCACTCGACCAGAACGCGGCGGAAGGGGGCCAGGTCGTCGCGACTCGTCGGCCAGTTGGGGAGCGCTCGCGGCCACCAGGCGTGCATGTCGGTCTGGCCGGAGATGGGCGTCGTCGCCGCGTACATCCCCGGGTGGCGCAGGGCCATGTTCCACGCACCCATGCCTCCCATCGACACGCCGCTCATGTACACACGGGAGGGGTCGATCTTGTAGAGCGCCTTCACCTCTTCGGTCGAGGCCAGGACATCGACCTCGCCGACGCCCTGGAAGTCGGTGTTGCGGCGACCGTAGGGAAGAAGAAGGATGCAGCCGTTGTCCTCGGCCAACTGACACACGGCCTCGCTCAGGAGCCAGGGATCGAGCATGGAAGTCGTCGGCACATACCCGTGGAGGAAGACGATCAGGGGCCACTTCTTCGCCGGGTCGTAGTTGGCGGGAAGGTGCAGGTAGTAGGGCTGCACGGTGGAGTCGTTGGCGGTGATGTAGGCCAACTCGCTGAGCATGCCGGGTTCGGCCTGATAGGTCTGCCCTCGGCGCAGACGGCTCAGAGCTTCAAGGCCCTTCTGGACGAAGGTCTCCACCGAGTTGTCGGTGACGTACCAGGTTCGAGCGGCGGCCATCCGGGCTTTCTTGAGCTGCAGCAGGGCAAAGGGGTAGTTGGTCCGGTATGCCGGGCTGTTGTGGTCGACGGAGCTCCCGTCGACCGCGATCACGGCATTCTGCAGTTCCTGGATCCGAGCCGCTTGCGTGCCGTTGCCCACTTGCTGAGGCCAGGCAGCGGCAGCGAAGGTCAGCATCAAGAGGCCGGTCAGGGGGAGAAGAGGCCTCCCCGAAGCAAGTGACGTAAGGGCCCAGATCTTAGCGACCCGGCGACGCCAAGACTGCATGCTCATTCTCCCGTGAAGCCAAGGACGAGGGGCTCCGAGGTGATCTGATAGTAGTCCTTGAGGTTGGACACCGTCGGCACCAGGTAGTTGTCACGCGGGAAGCGGTTGACCTTCTTGGCGTACCGGTCGGCGTCCTCGGGTGTTACCTGCCACCAGCTTGAGCCGTGCCCGTAGATCCAGCAGAAGCCGTCGGAGAAGGTCCGCAGCGCCGCCAGTTGGGTGCGGAATTGGTCGACGGGATAGCGTGCGCTCTTGTCGGCGAAGGGACCGACGAGGGTGTCTCCGAAACGGTCGGGTTTGCCGGAGTAGCCTCGCAGCTTGCCGTCGGGACCGGTGACGGCGCGATAGTACCCCAGCGGCCAGGCACCGAGAGCGACCTTGCCACGCTGCTTCCAGATGGTAGCGGCCTCGCCGTCGAGGTTGTACGCCATCATGGCGCGCACATGCTCGGCATGATCGCGAATCTGCTCGGGATTACGCAGGTCGAAGGTGCCCTCGCACAGGAGATACACGTCGCCCTCACCGCCACCGAGAGCATAGCCCTCAATGAGCCCGGCGAAGAGCTGGGACCATAGCGGGCCGTAGTAGAGGACGCCCTCGGGCATGACGGCCAGTTGCAGGCGGGGATGGGCCTCGGCGATCGCCCGGCCCACATCGCGCCAACGTCCCCGGAAGCGCTGAGCGAACTCATCGCGAGTGTGCTTGCCGGCGGCATAGCCGGACCAGGAGTAACTGAACTCATCGGCGGCGTACTTGGTGTCGATGGCCATGAGCGTCACGCCGACACCCCGAGCGAAACGGGCTCCCTGGCGGAAGTTCTCACGCAGGAGGCTGTAGAACTCCTCGTCATAGGGATCGGGCAGCGGGGAGTACAGTCCGACCTGTATCCCGGAGGCGGGAAGGCCGCCATCGCGACACTCGCGGAGGCTGTTTTGCATCTCCAGGAAGAACTGGTCGTCGCCGCCGCGGCTCTCGGGCTTGGCATCCTGAGCCCAGATGTCCGTCTTCCAGTCGTGCATGACATAGGAGAGGAAGAAGCCGGTGAATCCGCGCTTGGCCCAGTCGGCAGGATGCTCGCGCAGGTAGTTGACGTTCGCCGAGGCGTAGAGGAGCCCGGGACGCTGATCCTGCGGCCGGGCATCGGGCATCAGGCTTATGGTCACCGGCGGGAGGGCCTTGAGCTCAAGGTCATCGAGCCACAGCACGCCGGGGCGGCCGCTGAAGTTCTGGAGGTTGATCTCGCCCTGGGCAAAGGGACGCTCGAGGGTGAAACGGTAGATGATCTCGGTCCAGTCCTCGCCGACAAGGCGTGCCGGGCCGTAGTGGTCGGCCAGGTAGGCTCGCACCAGGGCCTGGGTGCCCTTCTGGGCACGGGCGTAGAAGCGCAGTTGGTAGCGCTGAGCGGGAAGCGGAAGCTTGATGAAGACGCCGGGACGAGCCTGGTCGTCCTGGGCCTCGGTGCGGAGGCAGACGCCGCCGAGATGGGCGACGGAATCGTCACGGGACACAGAGCTCTTCGAGGCGGCCGGACCCCAGTTTGCGACCTGCCATCCCGTGGCAGGGACGCCCTCGGCTGTCTCCTCGAAGCTCGGATTGGGAAGGGGTGGGAACTCGATCTGTGCAAGGGCAGTGTCCATAGCGGCGGCCAGAAGGAACGCCATGGCCGCGATAGTTGGTACGCCGAACCGCACGTGCATGGTCAAGAGCCTCGTCTCTGGAACGCGTTCTATCGCAGTGGTGAACTCACACTGGGGTCACCCCACGGCACGTCAAGGGGCATTATACAACCTTTGCGAGGCGAGTTGTGTGTTCCAAGGGGAAGAGCGCAGGGAAAAGGAGAGGCCCGGAGAGAGCACTCACCGGGCCTAGGGGCAACGCGTTATTAGTTCGGGTCGGGACCCGGACGTGAGATGACGGGCGATAGAGATGGATGATGGAGGGGCCAGTCTCGGCCCCGGCGCCGTCAACTGTGACCTTAGGCGCTCTTCTTGGCAGCCGGCTTCTTCGCAGCGGCGGCCTTCGGTGCAGCGGCTTTCTTCGCCGGAGCCGCGGCCTTCTTCGCGGGAGCTGCAGCCTTGGCGGCGGCTACGGGCTTCTTGGCCGGTGCTGCGGCTTTCTTGGCGGGCGCTGCTGCCTTGGCGGCGACTTCCTTCTTGGCAGGAGCGGCCTTGGGTGCTGCGACCTTCTTGGCGGGAGCCGCGGCCTTCGCGGCAGCCACGGGCTTCTTGGCCGGTGCCGCAGCCTTCGTTGCTGTAGCCTTCTTGGCGGTCGCCGTCTTCTTCTCGGCCATCAACCGTCACCTCCGGACCAACACAGCAAGCGGATACAGAGCGACAAGCCCTGATTTGGGGCAGTTTAGACGGACCTCTCCAAGGAGTCAATATGCTGTAAAGAAAAAGGGTGGATTCTTGCACTTCCCTGCACTGAATCCTCTTTTGGAGCCTCTACACACGCGAAGACGCCCGACGGAACTCCGTCGGGCGTCTTCGAACGGCGCTGTAAGACTGCTTGCCCAGGAAGGCAGGAGACACTTTTCCTTCTGAGCTTTTCTCGCCTCAGATCCAGGCCCGGGAGCAGTCGCTCACTCTCACGTTACTTTTTCTTGGACCCGCAACCGCACCCTGACTTCTTGGTCTCCTCTTTCTTCTCTTCCTTCTTGGCACAGCAGCCTTTACTCTCTGGCATGGCTACCTACCACCTCCTGTCAACGTGTCGCGGTTGAGATTGGGGCTAGAGCCCCACGCGATTACAATCTATCAGACGCAGTGCACGCTGTCAAGGTTCTCGTTTGTATAATCTGGTTACTGATTTTCGCCTCATGACCTCACCGGCTCGGCGCTCGATCGCCGTGGACCGAGGAGCTTGATCGCCGCAGGCATCAACTCACAACGCACGGGGCTGAGGCCACCGACCTCACCCTCAACCTGCCAAGGCACCGGCGGCTCTGTGCGCAGTTCCAGCCTCCTGCCACGCAGGACCTGCATGTGTGGCTGCTGCTCCGCGGATCTCCCGCGAGCAAAGATCTCGGCGGAGACCCGCAGGAGCTGATCGCGGCGGCACCCGTGGAGGAGGATGAAGTCCAGGAGGCCGTCATCGGGCTGTGCTTGAGGAGTGAAGCTCACCCGCCAGGTGTACTGAGAGCTGTTGCACACAAAGAGGGCCCACAGGCAACCCTCCAACTCCTGCCCGTCGAGGGTTGCCCAGAAGCGCCAGGGACGCTGGCTGAAGACGGTCTGCAGGAACTGGCCCACGAAGGCCTGGCCGCCGAGCAAGCGCTTCCAGACCCTCCCGACCTGCGAGGCTACCTGCGCATCGAGGCCGACACCGGCCATGTTCGCGAAGTGGCGGTCATTGAACCGACCCACGTCGAGGGGCCGTAGATTGCCCTGCTGGATCAGGCCACACGCGGCCTTCAGGTCGCCAGGTTCCAGTCCGAGGTAGTGGCCGAGAGCATTGCCGGTGCCGAGAGGGATGACGCCGAGCGCAACCGAGGTGCCCAGCAACCCGTTGACCACCTCGTTGACGCTGCCGTCTCCGCCGGCCACGATCACTGCCGGACGACCTTGCTGCACGGCCTCTCGGGTCAGCTCGGTCGCATGGCCGGGATGCGTGGTGACCAGAAGGTCGCAGGGCACCCCGTGCATCTCCAGACACCGCACGAGACGGGGGACCAGATCAGGCTCCGTCTCCACCAGCCGGGCACGCGGATTGACCAGCAGCAGGGGGTTCATGGGGCACCTTCGCAGCATCTCCACAAGGGCGCTTCGGGCCTGTTGAACTCGGTGAGTGCCAGGACCTGACGGGTCTGCAGGTCCACGAGGGCAACGAAGGAGCTCCCTCGGCGCAGGGGAGCGGGCTCACGGCTGCAAAACCTCAGCTCGAGGGCATCCTCCGCCGCACCGAAGGGGGTGTAGCGCAGTTGCCAGGCGGTGACGAGCGAGGAGCCCTGGACAGTCTCGTTGCGCAGGTCGAGGATGCGTCCGCCGCAGGTGGCGAAGCGCTCCTGGCAGTGCGGACAGCGCACCCAGTCAGGGAAGGTCAGGAACATCTCGACGAACTTCCCGTCGCAGTCGAGACGAGGACAGCGACCCAGGTAGGCCGGTCTCGGATCGGCCCGGTGAGTCGGAGGCGACGAAGAGTCGCTGTCCTCATACTGGATGGGAGGGAAGGGACGTCGCCGCCACAGTCTCATCGCTTCCACCCCTCTTGCAGCATCAGGCTCTACTGAACCTCCACCCGCACCTGTACCTGCTCCCCGAACAGTATCTCAGGAGACCACACACCCATCTGGAAGACGAGGTCCATGCTCTCCTGCAGCTCGCAGACCTGGAAGTCCTGGAGGCGGACCGTGCCGAGAGGCTGCACATCGCGAGGCAGCGGTGTGAAGGCCTCGCCGCAGGTCACGATGACCTGACCATGTCCCTGGGCGGCCAGCCATTTCGCATCGCCCAGATTGCCGATGATCGCACGGACCATGACCGGCGCGCCCCGGCGGAGCTTGATCACGCTGCCCTTGGTCACCGTCTGGTAGCGGCCCTGGGCGTCCTGGATCTGGAGCTGGTCGAACTCAGCGTTGAGGTACTTGTGCGGGTTGCCGCGAAGGCGGTACGGGACATTGCCCACGGCGATCAGCGGAGCGGTTGCCGAGTCGAGGCCATAGCCGTCGGTGCGCAACCCCGGGGCCTTGCCGGCGTTGATCAAGCGGGTGTAGCGCTGGGCAACCGACTCGTACATCCCCGCGACACCGCGCACACTGGCGTCGCGGTCGACGGTCAGCCACTCATCGACCGGCTGCGAAGGTCTCGGTGAGGTCATGCGGATTGCCTGGTCGTGGATCACGCGACTGACCGGGCGCCAGCTCCCGTCGCCGTTGATGACCCCATAGTCGCTGCGCTCCCCGACGCGGTAGCCTCCCGGATACCACCAGCAGACAGTGCCGTCGGCGTCGGACTCGCGGGCCATGCGGTAGAAGAGACGGTAGTGGTCGGCGGTCGCCTCCTGGGCTTGCGGGGAGGCATCGAGGGCATCGGGACCATAGGGTGCGAGGCCGAACTCGGCCCACATCACAGGTCGGCCCGGTGCCACGCAGCGCGCATAGTCGACGGTGAAGCGACCACGCTGCACGTTCTCCCAGGCACCGTGACGACCGTAGGCTTCGGGCTCCATGATATCGCAACTCCGGGCGAGGCCCCGGAAGTCATAGCCGCAGGAAGTCGGCGACGCCGTCGGATCACCGGCGAGGGTCATGCGGAAACTGGTGAAGTGATTCGGGTCGATGCTCTTCACCAGACCGTTGGCGATGCTGTGGTACTTGGATAGCAGGTCATCGAGGAAGCGCCGGTAGGCGCAGACCATGACTCGGTGCTTGCCCTCTTTGGTCAACTGCTCGTCGGAGGGACCGGTCACCTTGCCCTCTGCCCGTGGCACCGGCATGCCCCAGTCGGCCTCGGCGCTTGCAAGGCTCCCGTACTGCCGGAGGATCCAGGTTTCCCATTCGCCATCCCAGCGGACGCGTTTTGCGTAGTTGCCGAACATGGGCTCCCAGCCAAGATCGTAGGCGAAGACCGTGTCGTTCTGCGCCAGCCGGTAGGTCTGGAGGAGCGCCTTCATCTCGTCCCAGCGGAAGTCGAGGGGCGTGCCCGGTCGCAGGGAGAGGTTGACCATCAGGTTGTGGCGTCGGCAGCGCTCGAGGATGTCCAGCAGGTTGCGGCTCTCCAGGGAGCGGTAGTAGCAGAAGATGCTGACGCAGTTGAAGCCCATCGCCTCGACGCGGCGCAGGTCGCGCTCGATGATGACCGGATCGTAGGGCTGACTGCCCATCCAGTACTCGAAGTACTCGCCGTCCTCCGTGCCGATGCCGCTGGAGGGCATGTAGTTGACGCCATGCGCATACCAGGGCTTGCCCCGCAGGTTGAAGTGCCCGTTGCTGACCTGCATGAACTGGGGATCGCGTGAGGGCTCCCAGACCAGGAGCGGATGGCGGAGCATGTCGAGCAGGTTGCCGCCGGAATCGACCAGCGTGCAGAGGACCTCGTAGGTTCTCTTCGCGAACTGGCCGGGCTTCCAGGTGGTCTCCGCCTTGCCGTCCTTGAGCGCGACGGTCATCTCGAACTCGGTGCCGATGTCGGAGGTGACGAAGAACTTGACGGCAGCCGGCTTCGCCGTGGTCGCGGGAGAGGCTGAGCCTGTCGCCGCAAGGCGCGCTCCGAGCTTAACCGCCTCGCCCTGGAAGTAGGCGAAGTACTCGGCGCCGCCCTCGAAGAGGAAGACGTGGTCACGCATACGGACGGCGACCTGGGCCACGAGGTCGAGCAGGGCCTGGCTCTCGAAGCTGGAGGCCGGAAGTGCGAAGGAGGCGATCTGCGAGCCCGGTGCGCCACCGGCCTGGTTGAGGATCAGCGCAGCCGGAGTGCCGCAGACCTCGCCTTGCTTGTTGAAGGCCTCGAGCAGGGGCACGAAGCGCCACTTGCGGTCCTTGTTGTAGCCGGTGCCCTGCGGGCGAGGCTGCAGAGACATGAGGCCCTGCGGGACCGGGAACTCGGCGGGCGAGATCAGCCCCTGCTTGTCACTGACCCGCAGCGACGCGGCCTCGGTGACGCGATGGAACTTGTAGGCCGGTGCGAGACCGTCCATCGGCGGCATGTCGAGGGTCAACTTCGTCATCCCGTAGGGGTTGCGGGCGGTGCCGATCTGGTCTACCCAGAACTCATGCCGCCCATCGCCGAGTCGCGTGTGAGTCTTGGCGAGTCCCAGGGTGAGCTTCGCAGCGTTCGCAGGCTGGAAGCTGTCAGTGGAGCCACCCCGGCCCTTGCTCGTGCTGTCATGCCAGTACTCGAAGGCCTCGGGGGCAAGCGCGAAATACTGCCACTCGGTCGTGAGCGGGACGACGGCGATCCAGCGCGAGCCGTCCTTCTCGGTCCACTCCACGTCCAGTTGAGTCGTTGCCGGGCCACCCTTCGCCCAGAAGGTCGTGAGGGTCTGGCCCGCGGCGAAGGGCTGCGTCACAGCGGGGCTGACGAAAGTGTTCCAGCCGGTGAAGTTGGGCACGGTGCACTTCAGGGCATGGCCGGTGCCGTCGGCGCCACCGGCAGCGAACTCCCACTGGCCTGCGGGGCCGGGGCTGCCGGTGTGACTCCAGTCGGCGGGGTTTCCGCTTTCGAAGTCGAAGAGGACCTTCTCGGGTCTCACGGCGGCCAGTGCAGCCCTGAGGTCCTGGTCGGACATCCAGCGATCGCCGACACGCCGCACGACCTGCTGGAAGGCCGGTGTGCCAAGGGCAAGGAGGTTGCCGCCCTGGGCCGCGAAGTGACTGAGTGCAGGTCCGGCCTCGGCGGGGCAAGTCGCAGCGTTGGTCAGCACCAGGCAGGAGATATTGGCCGGAGTCAGGATGGCAGGATTGGCCATCTCAGCCATGGACAGGGCCACGGGCTCCATCCCGGCGGCCTTCATGCGCTCCGTGACACGCCCCACCAGCGCAGGGTCAAGACCCGGGACGTCGTCGTCGAGGATTGCGGGGACAGGGCCATGGGCAAGACGGTCCTTCATGCGGGCCATCCAGGCCTGGGCGGCCTGGCTCTGAGCAGCAAGGTCACTCGCCTGGGCCTCGGTCAGCACTGGGATTACCTCCCCGAACACTACGGGCGCGAGGGACTTGGTCCAGTCGTCGCCGTACCAGACGGCGAGGCTGATCTGATCGGCCACGGTCCGCAGCGGCACGGTGAAGGTCAGGGACTGCGTGCCCTTGCCGGAGACCTGTGGCGAGAAGGACTGGAGCACTACGGCCTTCGTGTCCTTCAGCTCGACGTGCATGGAGACCGTGCCGAACTTGGCCGGGACATCATACTGCACCGAGATCGCGAGGGGCTTGCCCTCCTCGAGAGCAGGCGGCAGGGCTCCCAGACGAGTGGTGATCTGGGCCGACGCGAGGCACGGGATGGTGAGCAGCAAAGCGCAGAAACCTGACAGCCGAACAGTCATCAGCAACCCTCCGAAGGTGTTTTCCTGACTCCTAAGGGTTCGCCGCCAGTCGGCCATGTCCTGCCCGAAGGCAGGTGAGGTTAGTGGGGAGCGTCAGTGCGGTCGGAGGTCCTGCAGGCGGGCCCGGCACAGACCGTTGTCGGTGCCGATCCAGAGGGCGTCACCGTCGCAGGTCAGGGCCAACACGTTGTCTGAGGGCAGGCCATCCGCGGCGCCGTAACTACGGCACTGCTTTCCGTCGGTCCAGGCCAGCCCGCCGGTGGTGCCGATCCACAGCTCGCGATCCGTGGCCAGGAGACAGACAACGTGCTCCGAAGGCAAGACGCCCGTCAGGCGTGTTGCGACGTAGCGGGTCGGAGACTGGGGCTTTGAGGTAGCGTCGCTCTTGCGGATCAGGCGGTAGAGACCACCGTCGAAGGTGCCGGCCCAGACCTCCTGCCCAAGGTGCTCGACGCAAGTGACCCAGGTGTCCTGCAGGCCGGTGCCCTGGCTGAACTCCTGCCAGGTGTTGGCCTTGCGATTCCACAGGAGCAGGCCCTGCTTCTGGGTCGCCAGCCAGACCTCGTCGCCCAGGAGGGTCACGTCGAGGACGAACTTGCCGTGGAGTTGAGGCTTGGGGGCGAAGACCTCCCACTTGCCCCCGGTGAAGAGGTAGAAGGCGGAGTAGGTGGCGGCGAAGAGGCGGTCGCCGTCGTTGCCGAGAGCGCTGGCCCAGTCGTGCGGCCAGTGGTCGATCTTCTTGTCGACCTGTCGCCAGCCGCCCTTGCTCTGGGTCGTCCAGACCTTGCCGCTGGAGGTGCGGAAGAGGGCGTGGGTGCCGTCGGTCGCGACGCTGCTGACCCAGTCATCGGGCAGCCCGGTCTCGCAGGTCATCTGTGTCCATTGGCCCGCATGGTAGACGCTGAGGCCCTGGGTGCTGGTGCCCGCGTAGAGACATCCGGTGCTTCGCGCGAAGGCGAGACTGGTGACGGCGTTGTCGGTGGGCTCGGAGAGGTCGCGACGATCCGCGGCACAGCGGCAAGCCTTCTGAGTCGGCAGCCACTCCCAGATCCCCTCTGTGGTCCCGAGAAGGAGCGTTCCCTTCCACTCGGTGAGAGCCGACAGGCCGAGGAGGCCATCCCCGAGCTGTGGCATGGCTCCCTGGTTGCGGGCTCGTGCACCGGTCTCACGAGGATAGCGGGCATCCCAGACGGGTGTCAGTCGGCCCTCTCGTAGCTGGAACAGGCCGTCGCCGTCGGTGCCTGCCCAGAGGCCGGTCTGGTCGGAGGCGACCGTGGCACCAAGGCTGAGGACGTGGATCGGCGTCCCGGCGGTCGTTGGGATCAGCGCCCACTCGCCGTGGGTCCAGCGGAACAGACCGGCGGCAGTTCCGGCGTACAACTCGCCCTGAACCTGCGTGAGGCAGAAGACGGTCTGGCTAAGCGGATCACGGGAGAGGACCTGGCGCAGCACTACAGACTTGCCGCCTGCTTCTGCGGAGCGGATCTGCCATACGCCGTCGAGGGTGGCAGCCCACACCGCGCCCTCGTGGAAGACCAGCGAGTGAACGAAGGCGATGCCGGGCAACTGCACCAGGGGAGTCGGAGCGGCGTCGTGCCACTGCTGCACGAGACCTAGCTCATGACCGGAGCAGAGGACGCCGTCGGCGGTCGTGCAAAGGCCGCTGGTGGGCTCTGCGGAGAGTTCGACTAGCTTGCCGGCAGCGTAGCGGTACAGCCCTGAGGACGAAGCGACCCAGGCTTCGTCGGCAGCACCGGGAACAGGCTGGATCGCTCCCACTGGTCGGCAAGGCAGGAGGACCTTGCGGGTGCCCTTGTCATCAAGGACAACCAGCCCGCCTTCGGTGCCCGCGAGCAACTCGGTGCCAAGGGGCTGCAGGCACGTCACCGAGCGCGTCGAGGGGAAGTAGTCGAAGCGGAGGTCGGCAGTTGCACTGAGGGCCGGCAGGAGGGCAAGCGTCCACAGAGCCCACCGGAAGGGAGTGGTCCGGCGGGCTCTGCGGAGGTCGCACTGCGATCGGGTCACCTAAGCTCCACCTCAACCTCGAGGGTGAGGCGGTTGTGGCCGCGGTCGAGGAGCACGACGGGGACCATCACACTGTCGCCCGCCGTGCCGGTGAGTCGGAAGGTGGTCTCCCAGCGACCCGTATCCGGATTCTGGCTCAGCTCCAGCCGCTCACCCGAGGGCAGCATCACCAGGGCACGGCTGGTGTCGTCGGTGGCCTGGAGGGACAGACGCACCTGCCAGCCATCACGGAGCCGAGTGACCTGACTGCTCCCACTGCCGCCGGGAGTCTCACGGTCGGCCTCGAAGCCGATCACCAGGCGCTGCTGAGTCCCGTCGCCGCGAGTGAGGATCAGGGTCACTTCGTACCTGCCATGCGGCACGAAGCTCGGGGTCACGAAGCGGCACTTCCAGTAGCCCGTGGCGGCGTCATGGACCAGGGGCATGGTGCGTCCCCAGGGGAAGACCGCCAGCACGCGCTTGGTGTCCGAGGGAGCCAGGACGCGGATCAGCGGATCGGCTCCTACAGGTGCAGCCGAGGGAGTGGCTGCTGCCAGTCTCTCGGCTTCCTCCTTCGGAAGCGCCAGGAAGGAAGTGTAGGGAGTGACGAAGAGGTACTGCTTGCTGAGGGCGATGACCTCGTCCTTGAGCTCCTGGTTCTCGCCCTTGAGGCGCATCGAGTCGACCGCCCAGTCAACGCGGGCTTTGGCCCACAGCCGGGGGATGAACCCGTTCTCGGTGCTCTCGGCCGGGAAGTCGGCGGGATAGACGAAGCGGCGAGGCTTGCCGTTGATCTGCCCGCTGAGGGCAAGGTCCTGGTGCCCGTTGTTGGTGTAGCGGCCTACAACGATCAGTTGCTTGCCCTTGAAGATGTCGGGCAGTTGATCGGGGTAGACCTGCCGGGTCTTGATGCTGCCGAAGTCGAGCTTGAGATCGACCAGAACGGGCTTGGCGACCTTGGAGTAGAAGCTGCTTACGGCGGCCTCGATGGACTCGCCGGCTCGGACGTGCTGCTCGGCCCCGTGGTTGTCGGTGGCGAGCTTGAGCAGCAGGTAGTCGTCCACGTCATCGCCGACGCCGAAGGTGAAGAGCCGGGCGTCTCGGTGGTTCGCGGCCTTCACGTTGCCGACGATCTTGCCGACTTCCTGCTCACCCGAGGTGGGTAGCCCGTCGGTCAGGAAGACGATGGTCTTCTGGTTCGTGTTGGGCTCGAACATCCCGAGCGCCTGGAGTAGCGCGGCGTTGATGTCCGTTGCGCCGGTGGCCTCCAGCGCACCGATCTGTTTGATGGCCGCATTCAGGTTGGTCTCGGTCGCAGGTAGGAGCTTGTCCGAGGCGCTTTCGATTGTGTCGGAGAAGGTGACGACGCCGAAGCGGTCGTTCTTGCCCAGGTTGCGGAGGCAGAACTTGAGCGCCTCACGGGCCTGCTGAATCTTCTCCCCCTCCATGGAACCCGACTTGTCGAAGACGAAGACGATGTCCTTCTTGACGATGTCTGCCTCGGTGGTCTGCTCTTGAGGCGCAACCATCAGCATGAAGTAGCCGTCTTTCGCGGGCTCGCGGTAAGTGAGGAAGGACACGCCGAAGTCTGAGGAGGCCAGTTCGTAGCGCAGCTCGAAGTCGGTCTTCGGTGTGAACCTGGACTTCTCGAAGGAGACGGAGGCACTGTGGGCTTCGGTCGCCGCGACGAGCTCGACGGAGGCCTCCGGGTAGGAAGGACACCAGACACGCTTGAGGGGCTTTTGGTCGCGCAGGTTCACGGTGATGGCGAACTGCCCGACTTTCTGCTCCGAGCCACCGGCGGTCAGCGGATAGCGGAAGTTGACGATGCCGGAGTCGTAGTCGCACACCTGCGAGTACTCGACGACGACCCGCAGGGGCTCCCTGGAGGACACCGGGAAGAGGTTAGCGCGGAACAGGTTGCGACCGGCGTACTCCAGCAAAGCCGGGTCGCGCTTGCGGGCGACGATCTGCTCGTAGACCTGCCGAGCCTCCTCCTTCTCGCGGATCTCGCCGACGATCTCCTTGCCCTTCACCCAGTAGGAGAATCGGGAGATCGTGGCCGACTCCTGCAGGGGCAGGAAGTAGACGCACTCCAGGTCCTCGCCGGTGTTGTTGATGAAGACCTGCTCGACCCGGACGCGGGCAATCTGATTGTTGAGGTCGACGGTGACGGCCTGCGTCCGACACTCCAGCGGCGGAAGGTCTCTGGCCTCCGGTGCGACACGGGGAACGAGCGCCTGTCCCCAGCCTGTACCTGCAAGCAGCGTGAGCCCCAACACCGCGCACAACGCCCCAGTACGCATGGCAATCGGCTCCTCCCGGCTTCACGTGGGTCTGGCTGGCCCCTATGCCCTGATATTGCACAGCCTACGCTTGCCTAGGACTCTACGGCGAGGCGGTTGTTCCCACCTTCTACACGGATCGTCCAAAGGAGGAGCCTGGGCTGCCGGCGGCTAACCAGATACGCATTCCTAACGACAAAGGGAGGCAGCCTTCGTGCCCTCATCGAGCAAACCTCGTGCCCGCTCGGCCTCGGTCAAGCGGAGCTTCGCACCCATGGACTATGTTCGCCAACTCTACGCAGATTACCCACCTTCGCTGGCCTGGAACTGCACCTCGGAAGCCGAGTGGAAGCAGTGGCGGCGGAAGCTGAAGACCAAAGTTGCTGACCTTCTCGGCGGGCTTGACGAGCCCCGGTGTGACCTCCAGCCCCAGGTCTCCAAGCGGACCCGGATGGGCGGCTATACCCGTGAGCGCGTCGTGTTCCAGAGTCGCGAGAACCTGAGCATCCCGGCCTGGGTGCTGATCCCTGAGGGGCAGGCGAGTCTCTCGGCGGCAGGGACACCGCAGCGACTTCCGGCGGTTATCTGCCTGCACGGACATGGCCCCGGAAAGGACGACATCGTCGGCATCAACGATGACGGCACCCAGCGGACCGAGTACGCGGGCTATCAACAGGACTTCGCGATTCAGGCGGTGCGGCACGGGTTCTTCGTGATCGCGCCGGACATGTTCGGCTTCGGTGAGAGGCGCGACCGGATCGAGCAGGCGCAAACCAAGGACACCTCGAGCTGCCGGCAGCCCAGCATGGCCGGGCTCCTGATGGGCCACACCGTGGCCGGGATCCGCGTGTATGACGTGATGCGCTGCGTGGACTACCTGCTGACGCGGCCGGAGGTGAACGAGAAGCGGATCGGGCTGATGGGGATCTCGGGCGGAGGTCAGGTGACAACCTTCGCGGCCGCCGTGGATGAGAGGATCTCGGCAGCGTTGATCAGCGGCTACCTGGCGTACTGGAAGGACTCGATCATCAGCATCCACCACTGCCCGGACAACTACGTGCCGAGCCTGCTGCAGTACGCCGAGATGCCCGACATCGCCTGCCTGATCGCCCCGCGACCGGTGTTCTTCGAGAACGGCACCCGGGACGACATCTTCCCGCTCAAGTCGGCACGGGCCGCCTTCCGGAGCGTCAAGTCAGCCTATGACGTGCTGGGAGTCGAGCACCGCTGCGGGATGGAAGTCTTCGAGGGCGAGCACAGCTTCTGGGGCAGGAAGGGCTTCGCCTTCCTGGAGCGCTGGCTGAAGGGGTAAGGCGCTGAAGAGCCGATGGTCCAGGGCTAAGGGCCTCACGACGCAGGGGCTCCGCCCCTACAACCCCGCTGGGGCCCAGGCCCCAGACCCCCTATCTCGTGCGGATTCCGGCCAGAAGCTGCGCTTCCGCGGCCGGAATCCGCACGCTCCGGGCCGGTACTGACCGCCTCAGTCTGCCGGCTTCCCTCTGCAGGACCCGTCAGTGTTCCCACTAGAGCGCGATCGGGTAGACGCCGTAGCGCTCACGGCACTGCTTCATCCTCTTCAGGTTCTCCGGCTTGCAGCCGACCGCGAGCGAATGGCTGGAGCCCAGGATGAACCCTCCGCCGGGCGCTGCCCACTTCATGCAGTAGCGAGCGTCCTCCTCGATGTCCTGCGGCGATCCCAGGACCAGGTGCTCGTGCCAGATGCCGCCCCAGAGCGTGAGCTTATCTCCGTAACGCTCCTTGAGCTGCTTCATGTCCATTCCGCCGCTGGCCTGGATGCCCTCGTACCCGTCATACCCCGCTCGGCAGACCGCGGGAAGCGCCTCCCAGACACAGCCGCAGCAATGCATCAGCACCGTCAGCCCGAGTCCATGGGCGCGCTTGATGTACTCGGCCCACCAGGGCTCCACGTTCTCCTCCAGGATGCTGGGCCTGGCGAAGAGGCTGGTGGAGCTGCCCAGGTCGTGGCAGGGCATGACCGAGTCCACGCCCTCCTCGGCATACCAGGGTAGCTGAGCCATGAGGCGCTTGGCGGTGAGCTCGGCGACCTTGGCATGCAACTCGGGGTGCAGCGCGAGGTTGAGGAACTGCTCCTCGTCCGTCGGGCCTACCACGGGGAAGCCCATGCCGCCGACGCAACTGTTGATCCAGTGCGTCTGCTTCTTGAGCTTCACCACATGGCGCAGGACCTCCCAGCAGGAGTCGTCGGGCTTCTGCGGCGGCTCAGACTCCAGCCGGTCGATCTGCCCCTGCAGCGACTCGACGGTGGGGAGCTGGTAGCCCTCCGTGTTCACCTTGTAGGGCATGAGGTCATGCGTCGTGGCCGAGATGCGGAACAGGTTGCCGTTCCCCGCCTCGAAGGTCTCCTGGTCGAGTTGCTTGAGGGCTGCGGGCTGATAGCCGGCACCCGCATTCTGGCCGACGGTGATGATGTCGAAGCCCAGGGCATCGGCGAGGTCGGGGAGGTCGCGTTTGTGGGACTCGACGATCTCGTCGCGACGGCCGTCCCAGTAGCCCTTCGTCTGCTTGAACTTCGCCTGGACCCAGGTCTCGCGGCCCAGGGTCATCTCGTAGATGTTGTAGTCGATCGAGTGCTCGCCCCAGGGGACGAGGTCCGGCTCCTGATGGCGCAGGGTCGTCTCAACGCGTTCGCGGGGTAGCAAGGGATTGGCCTCCTGATGGCGCCGGGATGTGGTCGGGAGACTTCGACTCCGGGCGCACGGGCTCCTGCTTGAATCTGACGGCGGTATCAGGAAGGATATGTCGCTGTAGGGGTCGAATATGTCGAAGTTCGTTCTCGCCGCAATATCCTGGTAGAAGGAGAGGGGCCATGAAGCGAGCCTTGCTCTGCACCGCCCTGTTGGCCGGCCTGCTGACAACGGCGGTCGCTGCTCCCCCGGGCTTCATCACTGACCTGGGTCAGGCCGAGGCCCAGGCAGCCTCGACCGGCAAGCTGATCTTCGCGTACTTCAACCTACCTGGGTGACCGTACAGCGCACAGGTAGAAGCCGTGTGCTTCTCCAAGCCTGCTTTCCGCGTCGTTTCCTCTGCCTATGTTCTGCTGGAACTGAACGAGGCCACCGCGTCTGAGACCATTGCAGACTACGAGGTCGACACTTTCCCGAACTTCGCCGTGCTCGATGCCGAAGGGGAGGTACTCCTCCCACCTAACTCAACGCTGACTCAGGTTGTCTGCTCCTCCCCGCCGGTCCAGACCGTATCGTCACTGCTCGGCTACCACTACCAGTCCTGTCTGGAAGGTGGTGGGACGCCCTGCAGGGCCGACATAATCCTCCAGCACCTGACCCTCCTCACCTCTACTGAGCAGTCGGCTGCGGCCGAGCAGTGGCTCCAGAAGAGCCTGACAAACCCAAAGGCCAAGCCGGAGGATGTGAGAGTGCTCAAGGTGTACAAGGCGCTCTCGCTGCGCCGTGCGGGGAAGAAGGCCGAGGCGCTGGCGCTGCTAAAGGAAGTCGAGCCGAAGCTGACCTTCCAGGAGCCGGAGGCCGAAGCGGTCGCTGAGACAACACCGAAGGGTTCCATGACGCCGCGGCAGGTGGAGCCCTTCGTGGTGAGTGACGGCAAGGTGACCCTCGGGCGGATCTCCAGCGACGCCGATCCGCAACTGACGTCGAAGGCGCTCACCTGGCTCAGCGCTCTCCCCGTCGGAGCGGGGATCCCGTCGCCCGAGGGCAAGGAGCCTGGAGAGCTGCTGACCGGAGCCGTCTCGCTCGCGGCGGTGCTCAACAAGCCGCTGGTCGCCGCACCGTGGCTTGCGGCCTACAAGACGGCACTGGGTGACAAGGCCTTCGAGGGCGCTACGTCGGCGATACTTGCCGATGGCCTGATCCTCCTGGCCGAGGGGAACCTGAAGGAGGGCGCTCGCCGGTTGATGGCCTTCGTGCAGACCGCACCGGAGGAGAGCTTCGCGCCGTGGGCCGGAGTGGTGGCCTACGAAGCGGCGAGGAAGGCCGGTGACCTGACCCTCTCCGAGACCTATGCCCGCCAGGTCTCCGACATCTACGGGTCGCGGCTCTCCGAGGACCTGAAGGTGCGTCTGGGCTAGCGGCGACACGACCACCACACGATCTCGCCGGGGGCAGAGCACCTCTTCCAACAGCCGGAAGGGGAGCGCTGTCCCCGTAGCGTTTCCGGAGGCCATCGCCGTGCGACACCTCGCCCTTCGGGAGGGGACAAGGACCAGCGTCGGCAGGAGGTGTCGGTCTGCAAGGAGAATAGGGAAGAGTTCGTTCTGGCGCTCACAACCTGGCAAAAGGAGGAGGCCCATGAAGCGAGTCCTGCTTTGCACCGCTCTGCTGGCCGGCCTGCTGACGACGGCCGCGGCAGCTCCCCCGGGCTTCATCACGGACCTGGGCCAAGCCGAGGCACGCGCAGCCTCGACCGGCAAGTTGATCTTTGTGTACTTCAACCTACCTGGGTGACCGGGCTGCACACAGGTAGAAGCCGTGAGCTTCTCCAAGCCTGCTTTCCGCGTCGCGTCGTCTGCTTTCGTTCTGCTTGAACTGGCCTACGGTAAGGCCAACAAGGACATCGCGCAGTGCGGTGTCCGCTCCTTCCCGAACTTTGCAGTGCTGGACGCCGAAGGGAAGGTCCGCATCCCGCCGAACTCGATGCTGACCGGGGTGGTCATGAACAAGCCGCCGGTCGAGACTGTGTCGGCGCTGCTGAGCTACCACTATCGCTCCTGTCTCGAGAGCGAAGGGACGCCGTGCAGGGCCGACGTGATCCTGCAGCACCTGGCCTTCCTCAGAGCCTACGGGGAGACGACAGCGGCCGACGAGTGGCTGCAAAAGAGCCTCGCAAACCCGAAGGCAAAGCCGGAAGACGTGAAGGTGCTGAAGGTGTACAAGGCCCTGGCGCTGCGCCGTGCGGGGAGCAAGACCGAGTCGCTGGCGCTGCTGAAGGAAGTCGAGCCACAGTTGTACTTCCAAGAGCCGGAGGCTGAAGTGGCCGTCGTCGGCACGACTCCCAATGATTCCATGACGGCACCGCAGGTGGACCCCTTCGTGGTGAGCGACGGGAAGATGACCTACGGGCGGGTTTCCAGCGATGCCGACGCGCTCTTGACGACCAGGGCGCTTGCCTGGCTCAGCGCTCTCCCGGTCGGTGAGGGCATACCCGGTCCCGAAGGCAAGGAGCCTGCGGAGCTGCTCACCGGGGCGGTCTCGCTCGCGGCCGTGCTGAACAAGCCGATGCTCGCTGAGCCCTGGCTCGCGGCCTACAAGACGGCGCGGGGTGAGAAGGCCTTCCAGGGAGCGATGTCCGGCGTCCTTGCCGATGGCCTGATCCTGTTGGCGCAGGGCAAGCTGACAGAAGGCGCTGCCCGCCTGATGGTCCTGATGCAGTATGCACCGGAGGAGAGCTTCACGCCCTGGGCCGGCGTGCTGGCCGTCGAAGCAGCGAGGAAGGCCGGCGACAAGACCGCTGCCGAGGGCTATGCCCGGCAGATCACCGACACCTACGGACCACGACTTGCCCAGGAACTGAAGACGCGTCTGGGCTAGGGCCGAAACAACTACCGCACGATTCGCCGGGGACAGAGCACCTCTTCCGTAACGCGGAACGGGAGCGCTGTCCCCGTCGTGTCTTCGAGGTCACCATCGATGAAGGCAAGGCTACCGGAAGCGCTGGCCCAGATCCCGTTGTTCGCCGATCTGACCGAGGTGCAACTGAAGGGGCTCACAGATTCGGCCGACGTGGTTGACTATCCGCGCGGGACGGAGCTGTTCTCGGCCGGGCAACCTGCGGAGAGTTTCCTGGTGGTGCTGGCGGGCGTGGTGAAGGTGTACCTTCTCTCGCCGGACGGGCGGGAGCATATCCTGCATCTGGCTGAAGCCGGGGGTCTGGTGGCTGAGGGAGCCGTGTTCGCCCAGCGGACCTACCCGGCCTCGGCGATGGCGACGGAAGACTGCGTGGTAGCCAGGTTCTACCGCGACCGACTCGTAGCGCTGCTGCGCGAAGACCCGGAGCTGTCACTCGCGATGATTGCCGGGCTGTCGCGGCGTCTGCGGGAGTTTGTGGCAACTATCGAGGACCTGTCGCTACGGGATGTCGCCGCACGGCTGGCACGGTATCTGGTCGAGAACTCTGTCGGCGGGTTCTGCAAGCTCCCGGGCACGAAGACGCAACTCGCCGCGCAACTGGGCACGGTGCTGGAGCCGCTGTCGCGGTCCTTCCGGCGACTGCGGGAGGACGGCCTCATCAAGGAACACAAGCAGGGCGTCGCGCTGTTGGACACCGACGGGTTGCGCGCCCTCTACGAGGGGTGGTAACCCACACGGCCGAGAGCACCCATGACACAGCCTTGACCTAAGTCAAAGACTGCCGGATCGACGGCGGCTATCATCGTGCCAAGGTCGCCGATCCAGTATCGCTCGATCAAGGAGGAAGTGCCATGTCCATGTTCTGCTACCAGTGTGAGCAAACCTTCGGAGGCACCGGCTGCACCAAGCAGGGGGTCTGCGGCAAGGACGCGACGACCGCCGGCCTGCAGGACCTGCTGATCTTCTCGCTCAAGGGGATCGCTCGCTATGCGAAGCCCGCTCGTGAGCTGGGCGCCAAGGACCCCGAGATGGATGCCTGGGTCCAGGAGGCCTTGTTCGCCACCCTCACCAACGTCAACTTCGATGCCGAGCGCTTCGTGGCGTATGTGAAGGAGGCGCAGGCCTGGAAGGACAAGGCGAAGGCGATGCTGCAGCAGGCCGGCGGCACAGTGCCGGAGGACCTCAAGCCTGCGGTTCCTGCGGATGCCTCGCAAGAAGACCTGATCGCCCTGGCGGCGCTGGTAGGAGTCCTGCAGGATACTCACCCCGATGCCGACGCAACGGCGCTGCGGCAACTGGTCACCCTCGGCCTGAAGGGCATCTGCGCTTACTCCTTCCACGCACGCGAGTTGGGCAAGACCGACGACGGTCTCGACGCCTTCATCTATGAGGCCCTCGCCGCGACGACTGATGACTCGATGTCCGTGGACGCTCTCGTGGCGCTGGCGCTCAAGACCGGCGAGATCAACATCAAGGCGATGGAGATCCTCGACGCCGGGCACGTGGAGAAGCTGGGCGTTCCCGAACCGGCACCCGTATTCCTCGGCACCAAGGCCGGTCCCGGCATCCTCATCAGCGGGCACGACATGGTCGACCTGCTGGAGCTGCTCAAGCAGACCGAGGGCACCGGCATCAACCTCTACACCCACGGCGAGATGCTCCCGGCAGTCATGTACCCCGAGCTTCGCAAGTACCCGCACCTGGTCGGCAACTGGGGTGGCGCCTGGCAGAACCAGCAGCGGGAGTTCGAGGAGTTCCCCGGCCCGATCGTCATGACCACCAACTGCCTGATGAAGCCGCGGGAGAGCTATAAGGACCGCGTGTTCACCCTCGGGCCTGTGGGATGGTCGGGCGTCAAGCACCTCGGCCACAGCCGCGACTTCTCCGCAGTAATCGCGATGGCCAAGGAGCTGCCGCCGCTGCCTGAGACCGAGGGCAAGACCATCCTGACCGGGTTCCACCACCTGCCGGTGCTGTCGATTGCCGACAAGGTGATTGAGGCAGTGAAGAGCGGCGCAGTGAAGCACTTCTTCCTCATCGGCGGCTGCGACGGAGCACGCCCCGGTCGGAACTACTACACCGAGTTCGCCGAGAAGGTGCCCCAGGACTGCATCATCCTGACGCTGGCCTGCGGCAAGTACCGGTTCAACAAGCTGGACTTCGGCGAGATCGGCGGCATCCCCCGGTTGCTCGACATGGGCCAGTGCAACAACGCCTACTCAGCCGTGCAGGTGGCGCTGGCTTTGGCCAACGCCTTCGGCGTCGGAGTGAACGAGCTGCCGCTGTCGCTGATCATTACGTGGTATGAGCAGAAGGCCGTGGCGATCCTGTTGTCGCTGCTGCACCTGGGCATCAAGAACATCCGTCTGGGGCCGACGCTACCGGCTTTCGTCACGCCCAACGTTCTCGATGTGCTGGTCAAGAACTTCGACCTCAAGCCCATCAGCACACCGGACGAAGACCTAACAGCCTGCCTGAGCTAGACAGTCTGAGGATGGGGTAGCGGGAGTCGAGGCGGCCGGCCTGGGGCCTCGACTCCCCGGGGTTGGCGCAGACGAGAAGTCGGAGACGACGGTCCTTCACAATCGGGTTCGGTGTCTCAGTCGCTGGAGCCGGGACGCTCGCTGTTGTCGTGTTCGGCCTGTGCGCCGCACAGGAGAGCGGAGTGATCGCAAGGTCGACTTAGCCTTTAGGAGGGGACCACCATGAAGGCGACGGAGGTTCTGCGGCACGAGCACGAGGTCGTGATGCTGGTTCTGAACGGGACGCGGCGTGTTGTCGGGAACCTGGCCGGCGCACTCCAGGCCGACCCTCTACTGGCGGAGAAGCTGCATGGCTTCTTTGCCAACTTCGTCGACCATTGCCATCACACCAAGGAGGAGCGGCACCTGTTCCCGAGGCTCTGGCAACGGGGACTGCCGCGAGGACATGGCCCGACGACCCTGATGCTCAAGGAGCATGACCTCGGGCGTGAGATCGTCAGTGACATCGGCGACGTCCTGCCCGGGGTTGCCAAGGGGGATGCCGAGGCCATCTCGAAGCTGCGTCAGGCGCTGCTTGACTATGACGGCCTGATGCGGGAGCACATCGACAAGGAGAATCGGGTACTGTTCATGCTGGCCGAGGACCTGCTCACCGACGCGGACAACGAAGAGCTTGTGGCGGCCTTCGAGCAGGTCGAGACCCAGGAAATCGGTGAGGGGATGCACGAGAAGTACCACCAACTGGCGCATGAACTCGCCGGTCAGTGAGAGGAGTGCCTGCGATGCCCGGAGTCGAGAGGGTTGACCTTCACCTGCAGGACCACGGCGACCGCATGTGTGTCTGGGAGACCGACGAGGTACAGATCATGAGGATTCGGCTGGCGCCGGGTGAGGCTCTGCCACGGCACAACAGCAACTCGCACGTCGTGCTGCTTGCACTGGCCGGGCAACTGAAGTTCGAGACACCAGGGCAGACAGAGGTCTTCGGGACGGGAGAGGCACTCAGCGTCCCCTTCGACACACAGATGGATATGAGCAACGCGGGAGAGGAGCCGGCAACCTTCCTGGTAATCAAGACGCCGCACCCGAAGAAGATGCACTGATCGGGTAGGGGCGGGCCTGGCGTTGGCCCGCTCAGCGAGTGGCCAGCACCAGGAAGTAGGGAAGGTGGAGGAAGCAAGACCAGGTATTTCGTGCCCGGCGGATCTCGGCCATGACCTCCTGAACTCGCGCTCGCTGCGGCTCGGTGAGGGGCAAGCCCAGGCACAGACCCACGCCTTGCACAGTGGCCGGCTGGGGCATATTGAGAAGCTCAACGCACGGCTTCAATCCCGCTTCTTCACAGGCCGCCGGAAGCTTGCGCCCCACAAGGGCGTCGGCTCCGGCGGCCTGTAAACCTTCGATCCACACCTCACGGAGAGCGACCGACGGCGGGTACTCCATCATCCCGCCGTAGTCAGGCTCCAGGGCGACAAGAGCGCCTCCCGGCTCCAGCACGCGGGCGATCTCGCCCACAGCCCGCGTCAGATCACCCACCCATAGCAGGATGTTCTGGCAGACCACGAGGTCAAAGCACGCATCGCGGAAGGGGAGATCGCAGGCGTCTGCTGCCACCCGCCCTGTCGAGGGCGAAGGCGGCGTCTGGACAGCCTCGAGACGGCGGTCCAGGCAGACGAGCTCGCCCGGAACCCGACGGGCCAACTCCTCGCTCACCACTCCGTGGCCGCAGCCGATCTCGAGCACACGCTGACGCAGCCCGATCTGCGCCCGTCGCAGGAGACGACTCCGCGGAGCTGCCAGCCAGGAAGCCAGGCGCTCCGACTGGGCAAGAGAGGGCAAGTCGGGTCGCAAGGGCTCGGGCATCGCCGACCCGCCGGGGCCTGCTACGAACACAAGGCCGTCACCGTCCGCCTCCTGCACAGGCACAAGCGCAGGCACATCCGGCGCAGGCGCAGGCACATCCGCCGCCACCACCGCCTCCCCCACTTCCGCTGGAGGAGGATATCGTGTCGAGCACATCGAGGCTCACCTTGTCCATGCCGGAGAGGTCCATCACGCCGCCTCGGGCACCCGGGACTGTGAGACCGTCAAGGCTTGACGACAGGCCACCGGCAACGTTCTCCGTCCACCCGGCGAAGGAGGAGGCCACGTCGCCAAAGCTCGTATGGCCGCCCACACCCGTATCCGGAGCCGGTGTCGGTATGCCGCCTCCACCGAAGACCGGACCGGTGCGTATCCAGGGCGGGTCATAGCGATAGCCCGTCCCGTACCAGGTGCCGAAGCTGTCGTTGTAGTCCGGCGCCAGGAGCATCCAGAGCAGGTTGTCGTCGGTGTAGGTCGTGCGCTCCTGCAGGTCGCCGAGGCCCTTGGCCTCCGACCACGCTTTGGAAACGATCAGCTTGTAGTAGCTGCGGGTCTTCTCGACATCGAAGCCCTTGAGCCGCGCCGCGGTGTCGACGATCAGACCCTCCATCGCGGGCTTGAGATTGACCTTGTCGACGCGGGTGCTCTTGGCCTCACGCAGGGCGTCGATGAGACGCTGCTCATAGGCATGGACGACGGTGCCCTGCTCCTGGGCCTGCTTGCGTCGCGCACCACGCTCCTCGGCCTCGTAGCCGGGATTCAGGGCAACGGAAAGCGGCTTCGTGTCGAGCTGCTTCACGATACCCTTCTTGAGCAACCCGAAAAGTACCAGCGCGAGGACACGATTCAGCGGCAGCTCCAGCAGAACGGCAGCTTCCGGCGCTGTCAGCCCGCGCTTGATGTCGCCGCCCTCGACCGAGGCAATAGGCGGCAGGTAGTGACCGCGACGACGCTTCAGCCCCTTCTCCGTGAAGTACCAGACCAGGAGCAGGACCGGAAAGGCGGCCAACTCCACGCCGGGGCTGGCACTGAAGCAGGCGATCAGCAGGATCAGGAGCGGCACGAAGCAACTGCAGCCCGTCCCGGCACTGGCGCGGAAGAACATGATGCCGAAGAGGATCAGCACGAAGGCACCCCAGAGGAGCCGCACGTCCGGGGATTCGCGCCACCACTTCATGAACAGCGCGAAGGGCGTCATGTACATCACGTGGGTCATGTTGCGCTTCGGGAAGGACAGGCCGACCATGTGCGGGCCATCGAGCCGAGTGCCCTGGAAGCGCCACTCCACCATCGTGTACTTGTCGGTTACGAACTTGCGGTTGAAGGGCTGGCGCTCGTCCTGGTAGAGCACTTCGTCCGGCTTGAGGTCTTTGGGCAAGTAGACCGTAACGTAGAGGTCGGTTGTGCCCTGCACATACTGACTGCCGAACCAGGTCGGGGTGATGCGTAGGGAGGCGTAGTCCTTGCGCGTCGTGTCCTGCCAGACCATCGAGGGCATGCGGCACAGGAAGCTGAAGCGCCCTGAGGCGCCAGGCTGGATGCTCTTGTCGCCGAGGTTGACCGCCACGCCATACTCGACGTAGGGTGACTTCTCGAAGCTGTAGACGCGCTCACCGTCGACGGACGCCACCATCTGGCTCATGTCGTAGTCGCCATGGGGCAGGCCGACGTCGACGGCGTCGATGGCATGGGCTCCCGGTGCACACTTGAAGTCGATGGTGTACTCCAAGGTCACGGAGGCGTCCGGATTCACCTCCACCGCCAGCAGCATCTTCGGCACGGAGAACAGGTACTCCTGGGCCGAGGCAGTGACGGCGAGGGTGGTCAGCAGCGCCAGGGCCAGCAGCACCGAGAGGTGCGCTGCAGACCTGCCGGAGGCTGGTCGTCGGGAAGTGCGGAGGGTCATGATGCCTCACCGTCCTTGCGGTCGTCACTCCAGGAATCTACGTTCCGGGGGCATGCAGCTTCGCAGATCTCCAGCCCCGGACAAACCTCGCAAGGCACGGGCGCAGCCTCACCCTCCCGGTAGGGAGCAAAGCAGGGCGCAGCCCAGATCTGGGCCCACTCCTGCTGCAGCAGATTGCCTGCCTTGACGCGCGGCCCACGAGGCGGATAGACGGAGCCGTCCGGCTCGACGCGCACGGAGGCGTCACTGCCCGCACGCGGACCGCTGACAATCTGCTCAGCCAGGGTGCGTCGCAGGTCGAAGCGCACCGGCGGCTCCCAGAGGAAGCGAGCGTTCACACTCTCCGAACCTTCCGTCACCGACGCAGCCACCTGGGGGAGACTGCGAGCGGCAAGAGCCCCGGCGGCGTCCTCCTGCTCCTCCCCATCCAGACAGGCCACGGCAAAGAAGGAGTAGTTGCTCACTTTGTGCTGAGTTCCCCAGACCACCATTTCCTCCAGCTCCTGTGCGCTGAAGTCCGTCAGCGGGACCTGGAGCACCGGACAGAGCTCCAGCGCGCGACAGAGCTTCAAGGCCCGGAGGACGCTGTCGTAGTCCTCAGCGCCCACCAGTCGATTGTGCTCCTCGGCGTCGACGGAGGCCAGCACGACGGTCAGGTAGTCCAGGCCCGCCAGCGATGCGGCGGTGAGCTCTTCGTCGCCGAACCAGGAAGCGAGACCGCGGACCCCGGTGATCATCCCCAGGTCCTCGGCACACTCCACCAAGCGCACCAGCTCCTCCCCGGGGGTCTGCGCAGTGGGCAGGAAGGTGACGTGCGGGATGGCCGCCTCCCACAGCGCCCGCAGCACAGGCTCCAGGACCTCCGCACGATCGGCGGTGACGAAGGCTCGATGCGGAGCGATGAGCCTGCGTCCGACCGTGCTCTCTCCGCGGATGCCGACGTTGGTGATCGGGTAGTTGTCGTCGGGCGAGGAGAGGTCGTCGATGCGATGGTGCATCTGCCACAGATCATCGGCGATCTCGGGGTCTGTGGCCCCGCCGAAGTGGGCTCGCACGTCGGCCTTGATGGCGATGTCCTCGCGCCCACTGAGGATCCCGTGGGCCATGAACACACCGACCGGCGAAAGCACCGCAGCCTCGGAGGCGTTCGCCAGGAGCAGACCGCCGCCGTCAGTGTCGACGCGCAGATGGAAGCGCACCGGTGGATCGGTCTCCGTACGGGTGAAGTGATATAGCCCCGGCTTGATGGGCGCGGCCGGTGGTGGTGGCGGACCGAAGAGTCGACGCCAGTTGATGGGCATCCCTACAGGCCTCCCTGGGCTTGCGGATCCTCAGAGCGGATAGAACCGGCAGCTGCAAGTGAGGGCTTCGGCGTCTGTGAGGCTTCTTTGGAGACCTGCTCGAGCAGGCACCCGCCGCCACAGACCGGGAGGTCAGGACAGGTCCAGCATCGCTGCGGAAGCCCCGCCTCACAAGGGTGCTCGCGACGATTGCGGATCCGGGAGAAGAGCGGGCTCTCCCAGATCGCGGACCACTCGTCGGTCAGAAGATTCCCGGCGGGCTCGTAGTAGGACTGACAGGGCAAGACGTCGCCGCTGGGCTCCACGCATACGGAGTACTCGGCGGCATTGCAGGCCTTCGGTCCGAGCTCCAGGTCCAGGGGCGAGAGCTTGCAGTACTGCGTCGGCGTGTACCACAGGAAGCGCATCCCGAGTTCCTCGGCCCGGCTGCGAACACGGTCGAGGAGCGGGATCAGACTAGCCTCGGTAAGCGACGTCGGGTTGTGGCAGCCGCCGCCAGCGCAGATCATCCCGTTCATTGCGAAGGTCGTGATGCCCAGGCTGTGTAGGAAGTCCACCATCTCGACCGCCTTGGACTGCGTAGCGGAAGTCAGCGTCGTGTTGGTGATGGTGTGCAGTCCTGCGTCGAGGGCGGACTGGATGCCCCGCACGGTCTGGGCCTGAGCACTGGCCCCGACCATTGCATCGTGGACCTCGGCATCGGGCGACTCGAGGGTTACCTGCACATGGTCCAGACCCGCCCGGGCGAGCTTGCGTGCCAGTCCGTCCCTGGCCAGTTGCCGGCCGTTGGTGTTGAGGCCGGTGGCCAGTCCCAAGCGCTCAGCGGAGGCAACCAGTGCGGGCAAGAAGGGCACCAGGGTCGGCTCGCCGCCGGTGAAGATCACGTGGGGCACACCGATGGTCGTTAGCTTGCGCAAGGCGCGCTGCCACTGCGGAAGGCTCAGCGAGGCCATGCTCTTGCGGCCCGGCTCGTTGTAGCAGTGCGCGCAGGCATTGTTGCAGGCGTAAGTCAGGGCAAGGTCGGCCTTATACGGGGCCCGGGCACGCGTTGAGAAGACCGGGCGGCGCTCAAGCTGCAGGCCACAGGTCGGGCAGCCGGCCTGCGGTGTCCTGGCTCGCTGGAGGAGTTCGGCAACGCGGCCAAGGTCGGCCTGGAGCTGATCCGCGGGCACCTGTGGGTACCAGTTGTGCAGCAGCCGCGCCACCTGGGAGACGCTTACCCCGTCCAACAACATGCGCGCCATCTCGGTAGCCAGGGCAGACAGGTGGACGGCCTCCCACACGTTGACCAGCAGGAGGCCGGTTCCGTCGGCCTCGACTCGCAGGTGAAGGCGCACCTGCTCCTGCGAGCCGCCGTGGAAACGCCACTGGTACAGACCCGGTTTGGTGCGGCCACTGCCCACGGTCACCCGCATCTGGCGCACGAAGGCGCACCAGTCACCGGCGACCGCATGAGCAGCCTTCCGCAGCGGGCCTGCTACCACTTCGGGGCCTCCTCGAGCTGATAGGAGGTGCCACAGTAGGGGCACTTGACGAACATGGCGCCCTCGCGCATCTCGAGGGACTTCTCGTCCACCGGCGCCCCGCACTGCTTGCACGTGAGCTGCTGGGTGGATACGTCGCCGGACAGGTCGATCTTCTGGACGATGGTCCGCTCAGGGGCCTTGGCCTTCGTCAGCCAGCCGAGAGCAAGCGCGGCGGCCACGAGGACGAGGCCGATGATCAGGCGGGCGATCATGCCTTTGAACCCGGCGATGAAGATAAGGCCAAGGAGACCGAGTAAGCCGGCGAGAGCATACAGAAAACCAGTCAAGGGCTGCGCGGGCCGGAGCCGTCTGAGACAGCGGAGCGAAGGACTGCACGCTCCCAGGACAGCACCGTCCGCCTCACCTCCTTCTGTCAGGTAGACGGCCTTCTTACTTCGACGAAGTAGACAGGTGGACCTTGCGCCGGCACAACAAGGGTACAGGGGTTCCGAGAGGGAATAACCTGATGCCCCTGGAGGCTAGGCGCTCGGCCAACTCACTCGAACCCTGGGAGCTTCTCATGCCTGCACGACCGAACGTGCTGCTCATCACGGCCGACCAGATGCGCTGCGATGCCCTCGCCTGCAACGGCAATCCCTTCGTAGCGACACCGAACCTGGATGCTCTAGCGGCACGCGGCGTCACCTTCACGAACGCCTTCAGCCCCAATCCGATCTGCATCCCCGGACGCGCAGCCCTGACCACCGGCAACTACCCGCATGTGTGCACCGGCACGAAGAACAACGGCGGCCGCATCCGCGACGATCAGGTCAAGATCGCCTCGCACTTCGGGAGCGCGGGCTATCGCACCTACGCCATCGGCAAGCTGCACTATCACCCTTACTCGCCGCCCGATCAGCCGCGACTGGTGCATGGCTTCGACCTCTGGGAAGCCTGCGAGTCGGGTCGGATGATCGCGCAGTTCGACCCCACCGGACAGCAGCGCGGGATCGAGGACTACTTCGACTACCTGCGTGATGTGGGCTGGGGCGGCTACTCGCGGGCCCATGCCGCCGGGAACAATGACGTGCATCCGGCGACCTCTCCCCTACCCGCCGCCCATCATGAGGAAGCCTGGGTGGCGACACGCAGCATTGCGAACCTGCAGCAGCATTTTGCGGGCCGCGCGAAGCAGCCCTTCTTCCTGTGGGCGTCCTTCGCCAAACCGCACTCACCCTATGACCCGCCGGAGCCCTACAATCGCCGCTATGACCCGCGGTCGCTGCCCTTGCCGGTCGGGAGTCGCGAGTTGCTGGCCGACCGCGACCCATACCTGCGCACGATGCCGATCACCTATGGCTGGGACAAGATGTCGCCGGAGGCGATCCAGGTTGCCCGGGCTCACTACTACGGGCTGGTGACCTTCCAGGACGAGATGATCGGCCGTCTCCTGTCCTATCTCGATGAGGTCGGGCGGCTCGACGACACGATCGTCGTCTACACCGCCGACCACGGTGATCTTCTCGGTGACTTCGGGTGCTTCTTCAAGAGCAACATGCTGCAAGGGTCTGTCGGTGTGCCGATGATCTGGGCCGGTCCGGGGATTCGCCCGCATGAGGGTCCCTGCGAGGAGTTGGTGGGACTGCAGGATGTGCTGCCCACGCTGGCCGAGCTAAGCGAGTGCCCGCTCCCGCAGTGGGTCCACGGTGTGAGCCTGGCGGCAACCCTCGGCAAGCGTTCGGCACCGACACGCGACTTCTACGTCTCGCAGTGCCTGGACTCGCCACGGCAGCGGTACATGATCCGAACCCGGCAGTACAAGTACGTCTACCATGAGCTTGGCGGGATTGAGGAGCTGTATGACGTGCTCGAGGATCCCGCGGAGCTGCAGAATCTGGCCCGTGAGAAGCGCGTGGTCGTGGAGGAGCTCCGTGGCCTGCTGATCGACTGGTGCCGGGAGTTCGGCGACGAGGCGATCTTCGACGGCGGCGACCTCAAGGTCTCCCCTGAGGACGCAGCTACGGCCACGGAGTTCAGCGCCCGGCACATGGGGTGGCGCTGGTACTGAGCCGCCGAAGGACTGCGCAGAATCACGACCGGCGAGCACCCACTGAAGAGGCGCTCGCCGGTTTTGTCTGCGTCGTATGCTGAGCGTTACTTGCGGTCGAAGAAGGGGCTCTTGCCGGTCACTGAGAGCGGGATGCCGAAGGCGATCTTGACCTCCGGGCCGAGAAGTTGCAGGTTCACAGCGGAAACACCGACAGAGTACATCACACGGCTATCGACCCGGCAGTCGGCCGCCACACTCACGGCGCTGCCCACAGCAAGGCCCAGGTCGCCGGCGTTGTAGGCACAGCGGCCGCCGGCCTCCTCATTGGCCGCACACCCCGCGTAGCCGCAGAAGTTGCAGCCGGGTATGCCCAGGCGCTGCAGTCGGGTACCCAGGAGCACGCAGGCCTCCGAAGCTTCGAGATTGGCCGCATCGCGCAGGAAGAAGGGCGTGTTGATCTCCTCGCCATAGCGCTTCATCTCCGCGACGAGCGCATCCTTCTCGAGTCCTGGGGTGAGGATCGCGGTGAGGAGGTTGTCGGCACCTCGTGCCTTTGGGGCCGTCCTCGCGGCGATGCACATCCTCTGCGCCACCTGCAGGACAGCCTCAACTTCGTGGGCGCGGCCAAGGGATAGCACGGCTGATCACCTCCGGCGAGATGGTTCGTGCGGAATCTACAGGAAGACCTCGGTAGCCCCTTCGCCGCCTTCCTCGTGGTCGGCGATATGGAACTCGCGCACCTGTTTCTGCTTGCGCAGGAACTCGTGGATGCCCTTGCGTAGAAGACCGGTGCCCTTCCCGTGGACGATGCGCACCTTCGGGAAGCGGGCCAGGACGACATCATCGAGGTACTTGTCCAGCTCCAGGACAGCCTCGTCGACGGTCATGCCGCGCACGTCGATCTCGTGTGGGACCTCGTAAGTCTTGCGGGTCTGCATCCTCTCGGCGATGGCGGCGCCTTCGGTGTTCTGCGGCTCCTTCGCCGGGCGGAGTTCCTGCAGTCTGGTCTCGACCCGCAGGTTGCCGACCTGAACCGCCACAACGCCCTCACGGGGCACAGCAACGACGACACCATCGCGCCCGAAGGCCGGGACGAAGACCGGGTCGCCGAGCAGCACTTCCTCCAGCTCAGGCTCCTGCGGCTTCTCCTCGATGGGCTGCTGAGCAGGTGCCACGGCCTGCTGCTGTTGCTCGCGGACCTTGCGGCGCAACTCGACCAGTTCCTCGCGGCGCTGTTGTGTGACCTTCGATTGCTTGCCCTGGCGCTGGAGGTCGGCGATGATCTCGCGAGCACGCTCCTCGGCCTCACGGATGATCGTCTCGGCCTCCGAGAAGCCGTCCTCGATGGCCTTGCGACGGCGGGCTTCGAGCTTCTCCAGGTCGGTCTCGTACTGCTGCTTGAGGCGGTCCAGGTCGCGCTGAGTCGTCTGGGCCTCACGGGTCCGCTCATGCAGAAGTCGGCGCTGCTGCTCGACCTGCCCCATGACCTCCTCGAACTTGACCTGCTCCTCGCTGAGGTACTCGCGGCCTCGGCGCACAATGCTGCGAGCGAGTCCAAGGCGCTGGGCGATCTCGAAGGCGTTGCTCGATCCGGCGTGGCCAATCAGGAGCTTGTAGGTGGGCTGAAGGGTCTTCACGTCAAACTGCACCGAGGCGTTCTCGACACCGTCGGTGGCGTAGGCGAAGACCTTCAGGTCGTTGTAGTGGGTTGAGGCGATGGTACGACAGCCGGCCTCGTGGAGCTCCAGGAGGATCGCTCGGGCCAGGGCGGCTCCCTCGGTCGGGTCCGTACCGGCGCCGACCTCATCCAGAAGCACGAGGGCACGCTCCGGGCCTGCATCGTTGCCCTGACGAGACCGTTGGCGCTGGTGAGCGCCGACCCGACTGAGGATTTTCACGATCTGGGTCAAGTGGCCGCTGAAGGTGGACAGCGACTGCTCGATGCTCTGCTCGTCGCCGATGTCCGCGTAGATGAAGGGCCAGGCGGTCAACTGCGAACCGGGATCGGCGGGGATATGAAGGCCGCTCTGGGCCATCAGCGCCAGCAGGCCGACGGTCTTGAGCGTGACGGTCTTGCCCCCTGTGTTCGGCCCGGTGATGACCAGGGTGTCGAAGTCCTCTCCCAGCCAGACGTCGATGGGGACCACGTTCCCCGACAGCAGCGGATGCCGGGCACCGTGCAGCTTGAGGCGCGGCTCGGAGACCAGGTCGGGCTCCGTCGCATTCATCGTCTGCGCCAGGCGGCCTTTGGCGGTGATGAAGTCCAGCGTCCCGGCGGTTTTGAGATCCTCCTCAAGCTCTCCGGCGATCATGCCGACCTGCGCCGAGAGTGCGCGCAGGATTCTCTCGACCTCAGCGGTCATCTCCAGGTAGTTCTGGCGCAGCTCGTTGCCGATCTCGACGACTTCGAGCGGCTCCATGAAGACGGTCGCGCCACTGTCGGAGCGGTCGTGGATGATCCCGTGGAAGCGGGACTGCTGATTGGTCTGCACCGGGAGGCAGAAGCGGCCCTCGCGCTGGACGATGATCGGATCCTGCAGCAGTCCGCGTTCGGCCTCGCGACGCAGGATGGACTCCATGCGCTCGCGGGCGCGGCGCTCGAGGACGTCGGCGCGGTCGATGAGGCGTCCGAGTTGCTCGGAGGCGGTGCGACGCACGTTGCCGTTATCGTCGATGCAGCGGCCGATCTCCTTCTCCAGGTCCTCGTGCTGCGACAGGGTCTCGCCCATCTGCGCGAGGAGCGGTGCGTCCTCTACGCCCTGAAGCAGATAGCCGCGAAGCCGCCGGACACAGCGCAGGAAGTCGCCGATCCGCAGCAACTCGTCGGGCTCCAGGCGTCCTCCGGCACGCGCACGGGCCACCAGCGGCCCGGCATCCGTCAGGCCACCGAAGGGCGGTGTCCCGTAGCGCTCCAGAAGCCGCCGGGCCTCGGCAGTCTCCGCCAAAGCGGCTCGCACGGTCTTGACGCGTGCGCTCGGGGACAGGCTCAAGGCGAGGTTCTTGCCCAGGGAGCTGGCCGCCTGTTCGGCCAGTCGCTGCTTCACCTTCTCGTATTCGAGTACTCGCAGTGTACGTTCGTCCATGGTGCGTTCTCACGGCAGTCGGGTGCTAAGCCCCGCCGCCTGACTTCAGAGTCTCCTTCTGCAAGGGGCCCCGAGAGGTCTCGGAGCCCCAGATCATGGCAGTGCTGTGTGCGGCAAGGAAGGCTAGGCCGTCCCTAACCCCAGGCGTGTTCGGTGAGTCTCCACCACATGCTCAAGGGACTGGTCGATGGTCTCGCGCTGGTCCGGGTGAAGCTGCGGCGCCTGGTCGTCCGTCTCGCTGGGCGGTTCGCCCGCCATCGCTCGCAAGGTGTTCTCGATGCCCTGGCTGAGAGCGTCGTCGTGGTAGCCGCCCTCCAGGACGACCACCATGCGTCCCTCACAATGCTTCGCGGCGGCAGCGGCCAGCAGCGACGTCATCTGGTGGTAGGCACGCACCGTCAGGTTCGAGTAGGACAGGTGGTCGAGGTGGTGAGCGTCGTAGCCTGCGCTGACCAGCAAGAGCTGGGGCTTATACTCATCCAGCGCCGGGATAGCGACCTGCTCCAGGGCCCCGACATAATGCTCGTCCGTCGCACCGGGCAGAAGCGGTACGTTGATGGTGTACCCCGCACCCTCCTCGACCCCGACTTCATCCAGGGAGCCGGTGCCAGGGTAGCGCCCGGACTCGTGCAAGGAGATGTAGAGCACATCGCGGCGGTCGTAGAACATCTCCTGCACCCCGTTGCCGTGGTGCACGTCGAAGTCTACGATCGCGACTCGACTCAAGCCCTCGCGAAGTGCTTTCTCGGCTGCGAGGGCCGCGTTGTTAAAGAAGCAGAAGCCCATCGGCCTCTCGGCCAGGGCGTGGTGCCCCGGTGGACGCACCAGGCAGAAGCTCTGCCTGGGCGAGGCGTCGTCCTTGGCCCCGGTCGACTTCAGGGCTGCGACGACGGCCGCCATGCAACCTCCGACGGCCATGGTTGCCGCCTCAAAGGTGTGCTCGGTTGCCACGGTATCCGGCACGTAGGAGCCGCCGCCGGAGGCGCAGTGTTCCTGCAAGTCCTCCACATAGAAGGGCTGGTGCAGCCAGGATAGCTGGCCCACGGTGGCCGCCTCGAAGGGCAGGCGCGTCAGACGATCCAGCCAGCCGGTCGCCCCCAGGTGCTCAAGGGTGACCTCGAGTCGCCTGGGATTCTCCGGGTGCCAGGGCACTCCGTGGGCAAGGAAGATGTCGTCGTAGACAAACCCGATCATGACTGTGTGGGCCGACAGATCTTACTGCCGGTCTTCCACCTCCAGCTTGAGATCATCCAGGTAGAACACGGTTGTCTCGGTGGCCTCGCTGACAAACCCGAGCCAATCAAGCCACCGAAACTGCGCTGTGCCCAGAGGCAGCTTCTCGAAGGTCTGCGGAGCCTGGCCCGGGACTGTGACGGTCACCTGGTAGTCGCCGGTGCAGTCCTTGCCCAGGCCGCAGGTCACCTGCAGCTTGATCCACTGCCCGAGGGGAAGGGTGGTGAGAACCTTGTTACCGGCCCGCAGCTCACCGTTCTTGTCAATCCGCAAGGAGGGGCCGACGCGGTAGGGGCTAGCGGCATCGCGCCACTCCTGCCAGAGGATGGCGCCCTTCTCCCTCCGCACACTGAACTCGAGGCGCGCGATTCCCTTGTGCTGTTTCGGTGAGTATACCATGTGGGGCTGCCAGTTGTAGGCCAGTCCCGGCGCATCAGTGAACTTGAGGCTGTGCTTGCCGCTCGCGGCGGTCTCGTCGCTGACGCGGATTGAGGCGCCCTTGGTCTCCCCGGAGACCTTGGCCACCGCAGGCGGCTGCCCGACGGCGGTGCCCTCGAAGTCGTCCGCGACCTTCTGCGGCTCCGCCTGGGGGATGACGACCGGCTTGCGGACGATCTTCTTTGGTGCGTCGACCCACTCCGGCGAGCCGTAGAGGCCGGCGGTGCTGATATCGAAAGGCTTGAAGCCGAGCTTGAGCGCCGGTGATCCCTCACGGAGGCGGAAGTCATACTTGGTCGGGTCCACGCAGAGCGGGTCGGCGACGACCGAGCCTTCGTCCTTGCCCAGAGCCTGCCATTCCTTCAGCGTGTGACCGTAGAAGTCCGGCTCGTTGCCCTCGTAGTCCCAGTAGAGGTTGTTGCGCAAGGTGAAGTTGGGCTTCTCGAGCCTGCCGCCCAGGGGGATGCCGTTGTTGGTGAGCACCAAATTCTGCTCGAAGGTCAGCGAGTTCGGGAGGTCGCTGCGCGAGCTCTTGATGTTGTCCTCCATCGCGAAGGCGAAGACGTTGTTGCGGATCAGGTTGCGCTGCCCGTAGTGCTGATGGAAGCCGCCACTGCGGGTGTTGTACACCACGTTGTTCTCCAGCAGGATGTCCGAGGAGCCCTCATCGGTGTACAGGCCCCAGCCGCCGTAGCTGTAGGAGTAGCAATCGTGCACGAGGTTGAAGCGCTCCACCGTGCCGGGTGAGACCCCCAGGGAGTAGATGCCGCCCAGGTCGCTGAGCACGGCCTTGCCCACGTCATGGATGTGGTTGTACTCGAAGAGGTTGTTGTTGGCCGAGCTTGCGGCGTAGCCCCAGCTCCAGCCCACTGAGCAACCGGAGTAGTTGAAGTCGCAGATCTCGTTGTGCGAGGCGGTGTTGTAGCTGCTCCGGCCGATCCAGACACCGATCCCGGCACGGAAGACGTTTCCGCCGTCGTGGAGGAAGCAGTTGTCAACCACGTTGTGGTCGGTCTGGCGCTCGGGCTCGGGCCACAGGTTCGTCTCGCCCACTCGCACGCCGCCGCCACCCATATCGTGAAGGTGGCAGTGGACGATCTTGTTGTTCTTGCAGCCCTCGCCGAGGATCACCGCGTACTCGCCGACGTGGGCGATCTCGCAATCGTCGAGAAGGCAGTTGCGAGCGCCGGTGGCGACGACGGCAGCACTGAGATGAATCGCGGCCTGGCCGTCTGCGGGTCTGTTGCGGTCGTGCAGCCAGTCGGCATGCTGGAAGGAGAGCCCGCGGAGAGTGAGGTTCTCGACCGGCAGGCCGGCGTAGGCGTCACCGACGATCTCGACCAGATGCTGGAGCCGAGGAGCCATGACCTCGATCTTGGTCATGTCCTCGCCGGGCAGGGGCCAGTAGTACAGCCGTCCCTCGGCGCGATCCAGGTACCACTCACCCGGTGAGTCCAGCGCCTCGAAGTAGTTCTCCAGGTGATAGCGCTGGTTCGCCTCCCACCAACCCACCGGCCAACCGCAGGGCGCCGTAAAGCGTACCGTGTGCTCCTTCTCGTCGAGCTCCTTGATCCACTGCAGCGAGGCCGTCCAGGCGTGGTACAAGAAGATGGTGACGTCGTCTGGGTTCTTCCAGGCAGCCAGGTCGCCCGGGGTGTAGCGGAAGCCCTGCTTGGTGGCCGGATTGCGCCGTGCCGCCTCGCGGTCGCCGAGAGGCACCAGTGTCCCGGCGATGCGCAGGTAGCCCTCGTTGGGAGTCCGAGCCCGGATGCGCCGCTCACCCTTGACGAAGAGCTGGTTGAAGTACCACTCGCCGGCCTTCACCTCGGAAATATCGGCGACCCACAACTCCCCGTCTCCCTTGTGCCAGCCGGTGACGAGCTGCCCGCCGGTGAACACCGGCCGCTCGCCGGGGAAGGCCTCGTAGGTGACCGGCGCCTCGGGTGTTCCGCCATCAAGGGAGGTGAAGCGCAAGGGTCTCGTGAGGCTGTAGCGTCCGCCGCGGATCTGAACGGTCACCGGCTGCTTGCGCTCGACGGCCTGGCGCACGGCCTTCTGAGCTGCGGTGATCGTGGCGAAGGGACCGTCGGTGCCCGCTGCGTTCGGAGCAGCGAGCGTACCCGACCAGGTGTCCCTTCCGGTCGTGGCAACGTAGAACGTGGTCATTGCACCCTCCGCGCAGCAAGAGGATATCGCACCGAGAAGACACAGCAGGCTCAGGGCCCGGCAGAGGACAAGCACCATCGTCCTGGCTCCAATCTTACCGGAGGGGCGATACCACGAAGCTATCCCCATCCCGGTATTCGAGGCGGAAGTGGCGCGTATCAAGCAGCAGTCGCTTCGCTTCCGCGTGGGCACTCAGTTCGTCTCCCGAGGTCCACAGGACATAGTCTACATGCATACGCGAGAAGGCCCGGGCTGACTCCTCTGCCGACTTCGCGCTGAAGGCCGCTGCGAGTTTGCGGGCGATCATGGTCCGCGTGGGCGGCAACTCGTACATGGCGATGTGTGAGCGGTCGCCCAGGAGTGCGCCTCGTCCTGTGAACTCCGGGAAGGACGGGAGCACAAAGTACCGGGCTGTGGGCATCCATGCCACCCGTGGTGAGGTGAAGGGATAGGCCTGCACCACCGACTGCGGCGGCGTGTGATCGCGCACCCAGGAGAACACGTGCACATCCTGCGCGTCGAAGTACACCGGCCGGGACATGCCTGCGACCTCGAACAGCACACTCCCGACGCCCACGACCGTCAGCACTCCCACCAGCACCCACATCGGCCAGCGCAGTCGAGCGCGGGTCAGGTACCGGCCCGCATAGACGCCCAGCACCAACCAGAGCAACCCACCGGCGCGAATCTGCAGGTCAAAGTTCTTGACGAACACAGCCACTAGCCCGGCCGACAAGAGCAGGCACAGAAGCGGCGCGGGCACCCAGCCGGCACGACGTCGCACCAACCCCAGGAATCCCAACAGACCTATCAGCCCCAATTGCAGGGGAACGGCCACCGCGCCTGCCACGCAATCGACGGTACTGGGCTCGCGCGTCACCCGGTCGGAGGTCCGCATGAAGTACCGAATCCGCTCCGATGAAGGAGCCGGAGTCGTGGCTTCCTTCAGCAACTCCTCGGCCACGGGAAGGCAGGGCAGCGCCACCTGGAGACTCCGGCGGTCGTTGCCGACCATCCGGCTAACCTCGAGCAGAATCCCCGAGGCCAGAAGCACCCCGAGCACAGCGATCAGGATCGGCCCGGCTACCGAAGCCGCCGTCTCCCGGCGCCAGATCAGCCAGGAGAGGAGTCGCCAAAGCTGCAGCAGTGCCAGCGCACCGAGCACCACCATGCCCAGGTAGATGCTGTTCACCACCACTCCGCCGACCAGGATCCCGCCCAGGGGCACCGCAAGCCATCCCAAGCCGCCCAAGGCCGAGGAGTTCTTCGGCGCTGAGGCTCCGGACCCCTGCAGGGCTTTCGTCTCACCCAGGCGGGCCAGGGTCGCCAGGGCAATCAGCGCTGCCATGTGGTGATGGGGCGACCAGTGCAGGTTGGAGAAGGCGAAGGGAAGCCTCGGCTGCAAGGTCCAGACACCGGCATGGCCCAGATTCCACCAGTAGGGGTCCAGGAGGTACCTGGTGGCCGCCAGCACGCCCACATCCAGGCCGCCGACCAGCACCGTCAAGGTCGCCGCACCGAGGGCTGCCGGGGCACTTCCGAAGAGCCGCCATACCAAGTGGAACACGAGCAGACAGGTAGCCACCGCCAGAAGCGCCGACAGCAGCGCAAGGGCTGCCTCGACACTCAGCGCGCCTCCAGACAGGCGCACCAGCGCTGCGGCCTCCAGGTAGTGACCGTAGTAGTAGGTGAGCGGCTTGTAGCACAGGAAGGGGTTGCGTGGCGGGACGCCGGTGTCGAGAAGCGCGTAGGTGACGGCTCGGTGCGCCGACCAATCGCCCGAGCAGGGAGAGTGGTTCACCAGCCCGGCGAGGTCACGTCCGCTGCCGGCCCAGGGCCACAGAACCAGGGCTGCGAACACTACGCAGACCGCCGCAAGGCCGAGCCTAACATACCAGGGCAAGCCGGGCACAGCACTCGCCTGCGTCGTGGGAGTCTGCCGCAGGAGGCTCAGCGCAATCAGCGCGACGCACACCAGTACCAACGCCGCGCCGACGACTGGAGCAGTGAGGAGACGACCGTAGCAGGCCCAGTAGAGGGTGAGGGGAGTGAGTGCCCCCGACCCGAGAAAGGCCAGCACCAGGCGCAAGTCTGGTTTTCGGGTCGGCCAAGTCTCGTCCAGAGCCTGCCACAGACACCAACCCGGGAGCAAGCACACGAGAGCGATCGCTCCGAGGACCCGTGCCGGACCCAGGGGAATCAGGCACAGCAGAGCGCTCCCTACCACGGAGCCGAGAAGGAAGGCAGGCGACATCGACAACTCCCGGAGGCCTTGCTGTATGGCGATCGGAGGGGACAGTCTCGGCACAGGGCCCCATGAAAGGTCATGGGGCCCTGAGGTTCTACTCTAGTATGCGACGACGAACGACACCTACCCACTTCCGCTGTCGGAAGGCCAAGCGGCACCTCACCCCCCAAGCCCCCTTGTATGATGGGCAAGGGAATGGGCAACAAACGACCGGTCCGCTACTGCGGCAGTCGCCGCTTGATCGACATGATCTCCAGCCGCTGCGGCACCGCGCCCTCAGCCTCGAAGTCGGCCACATCGCCCACGTGCTTGCCAATGATGGCCTGTCCCAGCGGCGCCAGGTAGTTGATGACACTCGCGTCCTGAACGCTGTCGCCCTGTCCCAGGAGCCAGAGGGTGCGCTCGACCCTGTCGGCCAGGCTTCGGATGACGACCTCGGTGCCGACGACGACGGTGTTGGGCGGGAAGTGCTGGTCCTCGATGACCCGCGCATGCTCCATCTGCGAAAGCAACTGGCGCAAGGTGGCATCGGCGATTCCCTGCCGCTCACGAGCTGCATGGTACTCGGCGTTCTCGGACAGGTCGCCGAGGCTGCGGGCAAGACCGATCTCGCGCGGGATGGCCACCGCGAGTTGGTGCTGCAGGTCCTTGATCTTCTCCGTGTTCTGGTCGAAGGTCACGCGCGACATGAACATGATCTTGGGGTCGAAGTGCAGCAGGACCGGGTCGCGCTCCGCCACTGCGTGCGCCTCGCGGATCTTCGCGACGGCCTCTCCATGGCCGCATTCGTTCAGCAGCAGAACCAGGGCGTCGAGGCCGGACTCACTTGCGCTCAACTCACGAGTGGCGCGACTGACGCGCTCTTCAGCTTCGTCATCCATCGGCGCCTCGCGGAGAAGCTTGCCCAGCTCCTCCTGCGGGTCGAGGAGCTCGAGGGCCGCCATTCGCAGCTTCTGGGGCGGATTGCCGCCCAGTACCCGGACAAGACCCTCGAGCATGTCCCAGGCCGAGAAGACCTCGCCGTTCAGAGCTCCGGCAAGACCCATGCGAACCAGGGCCAACTGGGTGTTCGGCAGTGGATAGCGAGAGACCAAGACCTCCTGCAGCCGCGAGGTGAACTCGTCGCCCAGGCGCTCGTGCAGGGCATTGAGTGCCGTGTCGCGGATGGCCGGGAAGCGCGAGGCCAGGGCCGAGAGCGCCGCCTCCTGCCACACATCGCTGCCGAGACCGAAGGCCAGGAGTTCCTTCTGCTGCTCCGCATTCACACCGGCTGCGACGCCGGGTTCGCGCTGCAGTCCGTGGCGTGCGATCTCCAGCCACTGGTCCTTGCGGTTGGGAAGCCAGCGCAGCAGCGTGGGAACGGCGGCCAGGGCGTCGCTTCGCGAATCAGCGTTCTGCACGCGATCAATCAGGTCATCGCAATACTGCCGGCGGACGCGATCCTCGAGTTCGGGATGCTGCTTGAGGAGGCGTTCGACAAGAGTGATGACGGCTCGCGGACCACTCTTGACCGGGAGCGCGGGCAGCTCCAGCTCTTCGTCCTCTGGGGCTACCCCGGGCAGCCGGTAGAACTGCCGGTAGGCCTGAGAGGTGTCCACGCGATCGTCCTTGGCCGCGGCGTCGCGGGCCTTCTTCCACCAACTCGTCCAGTCGCCGTCGGGCACTGTCGTCCCGGCCAGACACTCGCGCAGGTCACGCGCAGTGGCCTCGCCGCCGAGCTCAGTAAGGGCCCGGACCAGCAGGCTCGCGGGGTCATTGGCAATCTCGTTGGCAATGCCTTCGGGGTCGCGGAACCTCGCCACGCGGAGGCAGCCGTCGGGCAGGGGTCGCAGTGACCGCCGGGCAATCTCCAGGGCCATCCGGTGCCCCTGCTTCTCCTCGAAGTCGATGATCAGGAACTCCCCGTCGTGCGCGCTGATGCGGCCGACACCGAAGTTGTGATGCTGGACATAGGCCCCCGGTCGCAGGTCGTACATCTCGCGGAAACGTTCGAGGGCGTCCTCGAGCGGAATCTCCGGGTTGTCGAGGCCGCAGTCATGGATGAAGGCGGCCACTCCAGCGTCGCCGCCCTGGGACATCAGCAGCGCACGTCCGTAGGCGGGCCGGAGACGAGCCAGGTCCTTGTGCTTGAGGAGAATGGCCTCCAGGGACTTCGCCAGGTCACCCTCCAGGCCATGCGCTTCGAACTTGCTGCCGGCCAGTTCCAGCGTCGTGTGCATCAGATCGTCCAGGCCCGCGGTGGCCATCCGCGGGAGGATCTTCAAGAGGTCGCGGAAGACGCGCGGCGAGGTGCTGTCGAGGATTCGCAGCAGCGGCTCCTCCGCACGGTCACCCTCCTTCGCACGCACGAACTCGTTGAGCGCCTGGCAGGCGAAGGCCTCTTCCTGCTCCACGAGTCCCTCTTCTGCCGCGCGCTGAGCGTCCAGCCACAGCAGATCAGGCGCCTCGGGATTCAGTTGGTGGGCGAGCTCCAGGTCCTGCTCCATCTCGGTCTTGTCTTCGAGGTGGTCCCAGATCTCCAGGAGCAGACGGATGGTCTTGTGGTCGGGGCGCAGGGAGAGGGCATGGACCGCCAGATCGCGGGCACCGGTCCAATCCTCACGCTGACCAAGCTCGCGGGCCAGCTCATGGAAGCCCAGTCCGGCATCTTCGTCGTCGCCCGCTGCCTCGCGGGCGAGCGCCATGGCATACCGGGCCCGAAGGTTGCCGCCATAGTGGGTGAAGGCCGTCACGGCGACTTGCAGCAGCGCGTTGAGGGCCAACTCGTCATCCACGCCGCCAAAGATGGTCTCCAGGGCATCTCGTTGCTCGGGAGTAAGTGACCGCGCCGGCGCGGCCTCAAGGGAGAGAATCTGCTCTAGACGCTGCTTTAGCTCTGTGCTCATCCAGCAGGACCTTTCAGGTTTGTCAGGCGTCCCGAAGAGGCGACGTCCCGAGAATCGGCGGCCGGAACAAGGTTACATCCGCTCCGGAGCGGTGAGGCCCAGGAGGCTGAGGATATTGCGCAGAACGGTCCGTGCGGCGCGCACCAACTGCAAGCGCGCCTGCGACAACTCGGGCGCCTCGGCGTCAAGGACCCGACAACTACCATAGAACTGGTGGAAGGCCTGGGCAAGTTCCCGCGCGAAGTAGGTCAGACGGTGCGGCGCCCGGAGCCTGGCGGCCTCAATCAGCTCCGTGGGATACTCGGCGATCTTGCGCATCAAAGACTGTTCATCCGGATGGGTGAGCAGGGACAGATCGGCCTCCGCCTTCTCATCGGTGACGATGCCTCGCTCTCGACCTTCCCGGGCGATGCTGCAGATCCGCGCATGCGCGTACTGCACATAGTAGACCGGGTTCTCCTGGCTCTGCGTGCGTGCCAGGTCGAGATCGAAGTCCAGGTGTGCGTCGACGCTGCGCATGAGGAAGAAGAACCGCGTGGCGTCGCGCCCGATCTCCTCCACCAGGTCGCGAACGGAGACGATGGCGCCCTTGCGCTTGGACAGGCTCATCGGCTGGCCGCCCTCAAGGAAGCGCACCTGCTGGTAGATGATGATCTCGCAGGTCCCCCGGTTCAGGGCATCCACTGCCGCCTTAAGCCGCGGAACGTAGCCGGCATGGTCCGGGCCCCACACATAGATGAGGTGCTCGAAGCCGCGGTCGAACTTGTTCGCCGCGTAGGCCACGTCGGAGGCGATGTAAGTATACGCCCCATTGCTGCGCTGCACCACCCGGTCGCTGTCGTCGCCAAAGTCCTGGGTCTTGAGCCAGATGGCGCCGTCCTGCTCATAGGCTATGCCACGAGACACAAAGTCATCGACGGCGCGCTTCACAGCACCCTCGTCATGGAGGAGCTGCTCGCGGAACCAGACATCGAACTCGATGCCGACCGCCGCGCAGTCCTCGCGCAGGCCCTCCAGCATCGTGTCCTCAACCAGTCGGGCGAAGTGAAGGCCACCCTCTTCGTCGAAGGGTACCGAAAGGTGCTGGTCGCCGCACTGGTCCAGCAACTCCTGGGCAAGACCGAGGATGTACTCGCCCTGGTAGCCGTTCTCGGGCAGCGGCGTTTCCTCACCGAGCAGCGTGCGGTAGCGGGCCTGGATGGAGCTGCCGAAGAGCTTCAACTGGGTGTTGTCGGGGCCGTCGTTGACGTAGTACTCGCGGCTGACCGCGTAGCCCACGGCGTCCAGCAGTGAAGCCAGGGCATCGCCATAGGGGCCACCCCGGGCGTTGCCGATGTGAATCGGCCCGACCGGATTGGCGCTGACGAACTCGACCTGGATCCGCTTCCCCTGGCCGAAGTTGCTGCGACCGTACTGGTCACCTTCGGTGCAGCAGCGAGTGATGACCTCCTGCAGCCAGGTGGGGTTCAGGCGGAAGTTGATGAACCCCGGCCCGGCGATCTCGATAGCGGAAACCAGCGGACTCTCCGGGATCCTCGCCACGAGCTTGCCGGCCACCTCGCGGGGATTCAGCTTGGCCGTGCTGGCGATCATCATGGCGACGTTGGTCGAAAGGTCGCCATGCTCGGGTTTCCTGGGCGGGGTGACTTCGATGGTTGCCTCGAGGTCGGGAATCTCTCCGGCCTCGGCGGCGGCTCGAAGTCCGGCGCTGATTAGGTCCTGAACCTGCGTGCGAATCATGTACTGATGGCCTCTCTCGATGGGGTGCCGAGGTCACCTAGGCGACGTCGGCCATCCCCTCTCCATACCGGTAGTGGGAATAGCAAGGTACCGCAACTTCGCGGCTTGTCAAGTTCTTGTCGGCTTACCAGTCGAGCCAGCGGTAGAGTTGCTCGGCGACAGCGCTCATCAGATAGATGGCACAAGAGACGCCGGCGACCATCTGCGGCAGACCTCTGTGCAGCCATCTCCGCACCGGAGACAGGACGGGCGGCGGCCCGGCGAGCCACTGGGACATCAGCCTCTGTCCGGCGTCAATGCCACGAGCGAGTTGATGCTCTGTGGGCGGCTTGGTGGTGAAGGTGTTCTGGATGAAGAAGCCGACGTAGTGCCGCACACGCCAGCCCACAATCGCGAGCAAGACAGCAAGAGCGAGGGCCACTGGTGATCCCTCACTGACCAGCGGAGCGCCGACCAGCAGGATGGGCAGAATGCCGGAGAGCAGGTTGCTGCCGCAGCGTCGATGTGCGCGGGGCATCTGCTCGACGAAGGGCTCCCAGCCGAGGACGCCGTAGTGCTCGATAGCGTGAACCGTCATGTGCTCAGCAGAATGGTAACCGGCGAGGGGTGTGGCTCGCAGGACCAGCAGGAAGACCAGGAAGGTGAGCAGGTTGATGAGGATGTGGGCGATCGCAGACAGCGTCGGGTCGGCCGGTCCCCCGATCTGCAGCAGTACCGCGGGCAAAGACAAGTGCAGGTATTGGTCGGCGAGCCAGGCCAGGACATAGGTGGGGACCGCAGCCAGGATACCGATACTGACGATTGAGAAACCCGTCAGGAAGAGGCTGAGGAGGCCGGCGGTCGAGGCGGTGCCGGTGGACAGGAAGACGCCGTGCGGCATGGCTGTGCCCGAGATGCGAGGGACCGGCATCACCGGGCCGGCCTCGAAGGCATGGAACTGGGGGTACTCAGACATCGGCTCTTGGTCAGGAATGCTCGTTCACTCCGTAGTCTTCCTCGTCCGTCTGGGTGCAGTCACAACCCCGGCAGCACCTGACCGACCTTGCATGCTCGGCCAACTTATGCTATGATCCGCCTTCGCTATTTGTAGCGCGCCACGAGGCGCAGTTTCTGGAAGGGATAGGTTCGCCGTGGCTAAGGTCTGTCAAGTGTGCGGAAAGCGCCCGTCCACCGGGTGCAACGTCAGCAACTCAATGCGCCACACGAAGCGCCGCTGGATGCCGAACCTGCAGCGCGTGCATGTCTCGACGCCTCAGGGCAACGCTCATATGCGCGTGTGTACCGCGTGCATCAAGGCCGGCAAGGTACAGAAGGCCGGGTAGATCTCTCGACCCCACCAGGGGCCGACTACCCTGAAGTTGAGAAGGCGGCCGGAGCTTGTCCCCGGCCGCCTTGTGTTACGAGGCGCTTGCGAACGGCCGCGATTATAGCACAAGCCGCGAGGCCACGACAACAGAACGGGACTTGACCCACGGGCTGCCAGACACGGATTCATGCCTCAGGAAGCCGACTGTCGCACCCGCTCGCGTTCTCGTCTGTGCAGTTCGGTCGCCTTCTTCCTGAGCCCTGAAGCCGCTCCCAGGCCCCGGTCGCTCCCGATCCTTGCGAGTGACCCCTCATGTCTGTGGAAGCGCCGCGAGAGACGCCGCCACCCAGGTTCTGTGCCGGGCCGGAGATGGCCCAGCGTGCCCTGGACAGCGGCCAGACCAAGGCCGGGCTCCCCTTCCTCCCCACTCTCGTCCTCGCCCTCCTTGCCGGAATCTACATTGGCCTTGGGGCCAACTTCTACGAGATCGCCAAGACCGGCAACCAACTCGGTTTCGGCGTCCAACAGGTTCTGGGCGGTCTCTGCTTCTCGCTGGGTCTGATTCTCGTCGGCATCGGCGGCGCGGAGCTGTTCACCGGCAACTCCCTGATCGTCATGGCCTGGTTCAGTGGTCGCGTGAGCGGCACGGCCTTGGTTCGCAACTGGGCGATCGTGTACCTGGGGAACCTGCTGGGGTCGCTGCTGCTCGTGGCCCTGGTGGTGGCCTCAGAGCAGTACAGCCTCGCCGACAACGCCGTCGGCATGACTGCCGTCAAGCTGGCGGCCGCCAAGTGCCAGCTACCCTTCACCGTGGTCCTGGCCCGCGGGATCCTGTGCAATGCGCTGGTGTGCCTGGCCGTGTGGCTGTGCTACAGCGCTTGCAGCACCACGGACAAGGTCATGGCGATCCTCTTCCCGATCACCGGCTTCGTCGCCTGTGGGTTCGAGCACTGCGTCGCCAACATGTACTTCATCCCGCTGGGCATGGTCCTCAAGAGCCTGGTCCCCGGTGTGGACCTCGCCACTTCCTCTTCCCTGACGCTGCGGGCCTTCCTGGTGGGCAACCTCCTGCCCGCGACCCTGGGCAACATCCTTGGTGGCGCCCTGATGGTCGGCGGTGTATACTGGGTTGCCTACATACTCCCGGCGGTTCGACGCAGCACCCCGCCGGAATAAGGCCCGTGCATCCACCCATCACCCATTCCGACTGCCTCCATGTCTCCTAACCCTCCCACAGCCGCCATCAAAACACTCGGCTGCAAGCTGAATCAGTTCGAGAGCCAGCAGATCCGCGAGCAACTCGCGCGGCTGGGCTTCTCCTCTGTGCCCTTCGAGTCGGTGGCGGACGTGTACATCATCAATAGCTGCACCGTGACCGCGCGGACCGACCGCGACTGCCGCCGGCTGATCCGCCACGCCCACAGACTCAACCCCGAGGCCTTCATCGCCGTGACCGGCTGCTATGCCCAGGTCCATCGCGAGGAACTGGAGGCGATCCCGGAGGCCGACCTGGTGGTCGGCAACGACGGCAAGGCCTCGCTCGGGCACAGAATCGCTGAGAGGATTTCGCCGGGGCTTCTCGGCTCTCAGGCAAGCGCAGTCACTGCGCTCCCGGCCGACCATCACTCCTACGCTGACGGCGAGATGCTGGAAGGCTTCGCCGAGCACTCCCGGGCCTTCGTCAAGGTGCAGGAGGGCTGCGATGCGCACTGCGCCTACTGCATCATCCCGCAGGCACGAGGGACCAGTCGCAGCGTGCCACCAGAGGAAGTACTGGCCCAGGCGCAGCGGCTGATCGAGGCCGGCTTTCCCGAGTTGGTGCTGATTGGCATCCATCTGGGCAAGTATGGCCTCGACCTGGAGGGTGCACCGGACCTCACAGGGCTGCTCCAGGCGCTGGTTGAGCTGCCCGGACTGGGACGGATTCGCCTCAGCTCGATCGAGCCTCGCGAAGTCGGGCCGGAACTGATCGAGCTCGTCACCGGGCATCCGCGTCTCTGCCGTCACCTGCACATTCCACTGCAGAGCGGCTGCGATGCAGTCCTTCGGCGGATGGGCCGGCCCTATGACACCGCCTTCTACGCGGACCTGCTGACGCGGATCCATGAAGCCGAGCCCGCGACCTGTCTGGGGGCCGACGTGATGGTGGGCTTCCCGGGAGAGACCGACGAGGAGTTCGAGACGACCTTCCGGCTGGTCGAGGCGCTGCCGCTGAACCATCTACACGTGTTCACTTACTCCGTGCGTCCCGGCACCCGGGCTGCCGACATGCCCAATCAGGTTCCGCACGAGGTCAAGATCGCCCGCAACCACCGGCTCCGTGACCTGTCTGTGAGCAAGCGCGAGGAGTTCGCAGGCCGGGTAGCCGGACAGACGGTCTCGGTGGTGCTGGAGCACCCGGCGGCAGACCTGGACGGCGTCTTCGACGGGCTGAGCGACAACTACCTCCGCGTTCTGGTGCCTGCTGAGGAGCGCCTTCGGGGTCGGCTGGTGCGAGTGCGGACCCACAGCGCGACGGGAGATGTCTTGCGCGGAGAGCTGGAGCGAGGTTAAGCTTGACCAGATTAGGCACGGCAAGCTTGCGGTGCCGTGGTACAATAGCGCGAGTACCGGTCTTCGAGTACGCAGACATGCCACAGTCCAAGCGCCCACTAACCGTTCTCCAGATCATCGCCCCTCATCGCTATTCGGGGGCTGAACGCATTGCCACGTACCTGTCCGCCGAACTGCAGGAACGCGGGCATCGCGTCGTCTTTGCGTGCAAGTACCAGGAGGAGTTCCTCGAGGAGCTGGGTAAGCGCGACCTGGCGTGTCTTAGCACCAGCGTCTCGGGGAAGGTGAACCCGGCGGCCCTGCTGCGGGTGATGGCCCTGTGCCGTCGGGTCCGGCCCGATGTGATCCATACTCACCTGTCCACGGGCGCCTGGTGGGGAAGCTTCGCGGGGCGTCTGCTGGGCATCCCGGTTCTGGCCCACGTCCATGCGCTGAACACGAAGACCTGCTTTGTCTACGCCGACCGGATCGCGGCCTGCTCGCAGGGCGTCAAGGACCATCTGGTGGTGCAGGGCGTTCCGCCGGACCGGATCCACGTGATCTACAACGGTATCGACCTGCCGCAGGCCGGGAGCCTACGCCCGCTTCCCGAGGTCCGCCATGACCTGGGTCTCACCAACGGTGAACCCGTGGTCGGCGTGGCGGCTCACCTCTCGCCGAAGAAGGGCCAGCGCTACCTGATCGAGGCGACGGCACTGCTTCGGTCCCGCCGTCCGAATCTGCGGTGCTATCTTGTCGGGGAGGGCGACCAGCGCGAGGAACTCGAGGCCCTGGCGGCCGAGAAGGGCGTCACGGACCAGGTGCGGTTCATGGGCTACCGGCCCGACGCTGTCGACCTGATGCAGGCGATGGACATCATCGTGCTGCCCTCGGTGGCCAAGGAGGGGCTGGGAGTGTGCCTGGTGGAGGCCGGTGCCCTGGGTAAGCCGGTGGTGGGAAGCGCGATTCCCGGCATCGACGAGGTCATTGCGCAGGGCGAGAACGGTCTGCTTGTCCCGCCGGGTGATCCCGTCGCACTCGCGGGAGCCCTTGACCGCCTGGTGGGAGATGCGCATTTGCGACAGCAGATGGGACGCGCCGGGCAGGAGCGTGTGGCGCGGATGTTCACCCTGGACCGCATGGCCGATGAGACCGAAGCGCTGTATTACGAGATGGTAGCCGCCGGCAGTCAGGCCCGTACCCGCCGTCCCCTCGCTCGCATCGTCTAGGGCCACGCCGGTCGGCTTTTGCAGAGGAGTTGCGCCTGTGCTTCAGATTGCCCCTTCCATGCTGTGCAGTGACCTCTCACGCCTGGGCGAAGAGGTGAAGGCCGTTGCCGATTCCGGCGCGGACTGGTTCCACTTCGACATCATGGACGGGCACTTCGTCGAGAACCTCACCTTCGGCCCGGTGCTGCTCAAGGCCGCGCGACCCCTCACGGACCTACCCTTCGACGTGCACCTGATGATCACCAATCCCGACGCCCAGATCGAGAGCTATGCCGAGGCAGGCGCCGATCATATCCTCGTCCAGCGCGAGGTGGAGGACCGGCCGGTCCGGCTGCTGAACCGCATCCGCGCTCTTGGCAAGAAGGCCGGGATTGTCTACAACCCCGCCACGCCGGTGATGGGCATTGAGGCACTCCTGGAGGCTGCGGACCAGGTGCTGATCATGAGTGTGGAGCCAGGGGCCGCCGGACAGGCCTTCATGCCGATCGCCTTGCGCAAGATCACCCACGTACGCAAGCTCATCGACCAGCACGGTCTGCCGACACTCGTCTCAGTGGATGGCGGAGTAAACGACGTGACCGGCCTTGATGTGCTGCAGGCCGGCGCTCATGCCGTGGTCACCGGCTCGTGGTACTTCAACCACCCTCAGGGCTACCAGGGCGCCGTCGCCGAGCTGCGGGAGATGGACCACGTCCGCGGCAACTACGCCTAGCCACTCCCGAGACCTGAGCCGGCCCTCACGGCGCGAGAGCTACAGATCGCGGACGTCCATGTTGATCACCCGCGGGTCGGGTGGTCTGCGACTGCGGTAGGAGATCAGCTTTCGCGCCCACCAGTACCCCATCGCAAAGCCCCCGATGTGAGCCCAGTAGGCAACTCCGCCGCCCAGCGGCCCTGCAAGGCTGCCGACCCCGTTGAAGAGCTGCAGGATGAACCAGAAGACGATGAACAGCGCTGAGGGGACGTTGATCACCGTGATGAAGATCACGAGGATGACCAGGGTGCGGATGGTCGACCCCGGACACAGCACCAGGTAGGCCCCCAGGACGCCGGCAATCGCCCCGCTGGCTCCCACAATTCCCTGCTCCAGCGCCTGCGGGCTGTGCATCAGCCCGAACACCGCTGAGAGGCTATGCACCAGCGTGGCCACAATTCCGCAGGCCAGGTAGAAGACCAGGTACTTGACGTGCCCCATCCGGTCCTCGACGTTATCCCCGAAGACCCACAGGAACAGCATGTTGCCGGCGATATGCAGGAAGCCGCCGTGGAGGAAGACGGAGGCGATCATCGACTGCAGAACCAGGACCGGCCCGATCTGGAAGAACTGGGCAGACAGCAGGTAGGCGGGTTTGAAGGCCCAGCGGTCAACAAACTGTGGCTGCAGGACCTCCAGCAGGAACACGCCGACGCAGGTGAGGATGATGCCGATGTTCACCACCGGCGTGCTGCGTGAGCGGAGATTGTCGGAGAGCGGAATCATGCCCCTGCTCCATCCGTGGGGGTAAAGGAACGGCAGGCCTCCAGGCCGTGACCGCGCGTAGAAACGCCGGTCGCATGCCCTTCAGCCTGCCGCTAGGGTCAGTCTGTGCGAGGGCTTGCGCCCGTTACATCATGCCGCCCATGCCGCCCATTCCACCCGGAGGTGCTGCGGGCATCGGCTGCTCTTCCTCGATGTCGGCTATGATGCTCTCGGTGGTGAGGATCATGCTGGCGATGCTGGCGGCGTTCTCCAGCGCGGAGCGGGTGACCTTGAGCGGATCGGTCACACCGGCCTTGAACATGTCCTCGTACTCGCCAGTGCGGGCATTGAAGCCGGTCTTCTGGCTCTTCTTGATGCAGCGCTCGACGATGACCATGCCCTCGTAGCCTGCGTTCTCGGCGATGAATCTCATGGGCTCGCCCAGGGCCTTGCGGACGATCTCGACACCAGTCTTCTCGTCCTCGTCGGCAGTCGGGAGGTCGTCTAGACACGGAGCGGCATGGAGCAGAGCGGCGCCGCCGCCGGCGATGATGCCCTCTTCGACAGCCGCGCGGGTAGCGGACAGCGCGTCCTCGAAGCGGTGCTTCTTCTCCTTGAGCTCGGTCTCGGTGGCCGCGCCGACTTCGATGACCGCTACGCCGCCGGACAGCTTGGCGAGGCGCTCTTCGAGCTTCTCACGGTCGTAGTCCGAGTCGGTCTCTTCGATGAGGCGGCGGATCTGCTCGATGCGACCCTTGATGGCCTCGGGGCTACCGGCACCCTCAACGATGGTGGTCTCGTCGGAGGAAACCGTCACACGCTTGGCCGAACCCAACTGGGCCAGCGAGATATTGTCGAGCTTAATGCCCAGGTCCTCGCTGATGAACTCGCCGCCGGTGAGGGTGGCAATGTCTTCGAGGATGGCCTTGCGGCGGTCGCCGAACCCGGGGGCCTTGACGGCCACGACGTTCAGAGCGCCACGCAGCTTGTTGACGACGAGGGTGGCCAGAGCCTCGGCCTCGACGTCCTCAGCCACGATCAGGAGGGATTTTCCCGACTGTACAACCTGCTCCAGCAGCGGAACGATCTCGGCAACGTTGCTGATCTTCTTCTGGTACAGCAGGATGTAGGGGTCCTCGAGGATGGCCTGCAGCGTCTCGCGCTCGGTCATCATGTACGGGGAGATGTAACCCTTGTCGAACTGCATGCCCTCGACGAGTTGCAGGCGCGTCTCGGTGGTCTTGGACTCCTCGACGGTGATGACGCCGTCCTTGCCGACCTCGCTCATGGCGTCGGCGACGATTGCGCCGATGGCATCGTCGTTACCGGCGATGGCGGCGACGTTGCGCATCTCTTCCGGCGTGTTGACCTCTTGGGCCATGCTGCGCATTCGTGCGACGGCAGCGGCGACGGCCTTATCCATACCACGCTTCAGGAAGATCGGGTTGCCGCCGGCGGCAACAGCCTTGAGGCCGTTGCGCAGCATCGACTGAGCCAGGACCGTCGCGGTGGTGGTGCCGTCACCGGCGACGTCGTTGGTCTGCGAGGCGACCTGCTTGAGTAGCTGGGCGCCCATGTTCTCAAAGCGGTTCTCCAGCTCGATCTCCTTGGCGACGGAGACGCCGTCCTTGGTGATCGTGGGGGAGCCGAACTTCTTCTGCAGCAGCACGTTCCGCCCTGCCGGGCCAAGCGTGACCTTTACAGCGTCGGCGACGAGGTTAGCCCCTCGTTCCAGCGCACGCCTTGCGTCCTCGTCATACAGAACCTCTTTGGCTGGCATATCCAGGTATTCTCCTTGTGTCTTGGCGGTCTTGGTTGGGAAGGGAGTCCAGCCCGGGCCAGAGCCCGTGCCCCGTGAGGCTCCCTCCAGCAAAGCCGGGCAGAAACAGCCGCTTACTCCGTTACGATGGCGTGGATGCCGCTGGTGTTGACGATCAGCAGCTTCTCGCCGTCCACGGTTACCTCGTTGCCCACGTACTTGGCGTACATGACGCAGTCGCCCACCTTAACATCGGGGGCCACCAGCGTCCCGTTGTCCAGCCGCCGACCCTCACCCACTGCAATGATGGTTCCGCGCTGCGGCTTCTCCTGGGCCGATTCGGGCAGATAGATGCCGCCGTTGGTCTGTGCAGCTTCTTTGTCAGGCCGGATCAGCACACGATCTCCGAGAACTCTGAGTGCCGTAGTCCGCACCTCCCTTCGGAATATGCATACCTAATGAAACAGATCTCAATTGGCTGGATTCGTAAAGGTCGCACGGCGCCGGCCATCCAGCGCAACACGGTGGCGGAACGCCCGCCACTCGGGCTTGCCATCATACAGCCTGCAGGCCCGTTGCGCAAGACTAGAGCCGTCCGCAATTGCCTGCCCTGAGGGCCTATGCTATAATCCTCCATGTGCCGAATCACGACCTGAGAAGCGACAATCTGAACCGCCAGGCGATCAAGCTGGACGTCGAGGTTCTGCCTCATGCGCAGGGACTGCCCCTGCCGCAGTATGAGACGGCAGCGGCAGCCGGAATGGACCTGCGAGCGGCTGTCGACGCCCCGGTGACTCTCGACCCCGGCAAGCGCTATGCCGTACCGACGGGCCTGAAGATCGCCCTGCCGGTGGGCTATGAGGCGCAGATCCGGGCTCGCAGTGGATTGGCGCTGCGCAAGGGTATCGCCCTGGTCAATGCCCCAGGCACCATCGACGCTGACTACCGTGGCGAGATCTGCGTGATTCTCATCAACCTGGGTGAAGAGCCCTTCACCATCAGCCGAGGCGACCGAATCGCCCAGATGGTCGTTGCGCCTGTCACACGCGTTGAGTGGGATCTCGTCGCAGCGGTTGACGACACCTCCCGCGGCGAGGGCGGATTCGGGCACACCGGCGTGCAGTGATGCCGTCCGGCGCCTTCAGAGCGTCAGACGTGCAGGAGGAGTGGTGAGTTGCCGATGGCAAAGATGATCACCAAAGAGATGACACTGGCCGAAGTCCTCGAGATCAGCCCCGCGGCGCTGCAGATTCTCCTCGACGAGGGCATGTCGTGCATGGGCTGCAGCGTGGCCCGAATGGAGACGCTCGCAGAGGGCGCGACGACCCATGGCCTGGATCCCGATGCCCTGGTGGCGCGTCTGAACGAGCAGATCCAGAGTGCCGCGGCAGCCAAGGGTGAAGCCTCATGAGAGCAATCTTGACCGTGAGTTTGCTGGCCCTGGTGGTTCTTGGGCTGGCTGGTTGCCCGATGCAGAAGCCGGACACGAGCGCTACCGAGAACTCTGCCTCTACGAGCGCTGAGGTCGCGCCTACCTTCTCCCAGGGCGTCCAGCAGACGGACGACTTCGCCCCCGACTTCACCTTGAAGGACACCGAAGGTCAGGACGTGACCAAGGCCGACTTCAGCGGCAAGGTCCTGATCCTCGACTTCTGGGCGACCTGGTGTCAGCCGTGCAAGAAGAAGCTCGCGGCCTACGGGCCGATCCTGAACAGGTACGCGGATCAGGGCGTGGAGCTGCTGGCTGTGTCCCTCGATTCCGGCCCCGAAGTGGCGGCCGGCTGGGCCAAGCAGAACAACTTCCCCTACCAGATCGCCATGTTCAGCGAGCAGATGCAGAAGGACTACTTCCCGGAGGCGACGGGATCGCTGGCCATTCCGCAGGTGCGGATCATCGACCGCGACGGGAACCTGCGGTTCAAGCTCGACTCCAAGAGCACGCCGGAGGACCTGGAACTGGCCTTGAAGGAACTGGTGGGCGAGAAGGTCGGCGGCGACCAGACTCTCGACCGTGGTGCGGTTGAGAACAGCCCGGAGCCGGCCGACGAGTCGACCTCTACTGTCCCGATGGGTGGGTGAACAGCCCGCCTCCCACGCTCCACCAGGTAGGTGGACACGGACGCAGAGCAATCCGGAAGGCCGGGGCACGATCCCCGGCCTTCTTCATACGACACCGCAGGTGCGATATGCGAAACCCGCTCAAGGTCCTTCGCCGCACGGTCCAGGTGCTCGCACTCCTCGCTTTCCTCTTCCTGTTCTGGCAGACCCGTTGGCACGGCCAGGGCACCGGCTCTCCCCCACCCTTGTTCCTGCGACTTGGTCCGCTGACTGCCCTGACGGCCTGGCTGGCTCCGACGCCGACCTGGCTGCCGCTCTTTGTGCCCGCAGCAATCACCCTCCTGGTCACCGTGCTGCTGGGACGCGTGTTCTGCGGCTGGATCTGCCCGCTGGGGACCACCCTCGACCTCAGCGACCACCTGCTGTGGCGCAAGCGCAGTCCACGCCCGGAGCTGAATCGGCCCACCTGGAAGTACTACCTGCTGGCGGCAGTCCTGGCTTCCGCCGTCTTCGGTGCGCAGCTTGGCTGGCTGCTCGACCCGATCCCCTTGCTCACTCGTACCCTCACGGTGGTTGCCTACCCGCTGGCCGTCGCCGCCTACAACCTGGGCGTGACCGTCGGCCACCCGGTGTTGCAGGCCGTCGGCCTGTCCGCCTATCCGACCGACCGCGAGCCGGTCTTCGCGCTGAACCTCTTGGTCCTGGCGGTCTTCGTGGTAATCCTGGGCCTGGGAGCTTTGAGTCGCCGCTACTGGTGCCGGTCGCTTTGCCCCCTGGGAGCGCTGCTGGCCCTGGTGGGACGCTTCAGCTTCCTGGGCCGCAAGGTTGACGGGTGCGTGAGCTGCAAGCGCTGTCAGGGCGAGTGCAAGATGGGCGCGATTCCTGCCCCGGGGGAGCCCTGCGAGGACTACCGGCGCACCGTCGCCGCCGAGTGTGTACAATGCTTCGACTGCCTGGTGTGCCCTCAAGAGGGCATCAGTGGCCTCGGCTTCAGCACCCGCAGCGGTGATGTGGACGAGAAGACCCACCTGAGCAAGCGGCGCTTCGTGGGAGCTCTCGGCCTGGGACTGCTCTACGGGGCCACGGCTGCCACCGGGGCTGGACGTCATGCCACTCACAGCCGCCTGCTGCGTCCACCGGGCGCCATCCTGCGCACTCCCTCGGGCCCGCGGAACATGTCGGAGAGCGAGTTCCGGAGCCTGTGCGTGCGTTGTGGCAACTGCATGAAGGCCTGCGTGACCGGCGGGCTGCAGCCGGCGGTCGTGGAAGCGGGCTTCGACGGGCTGTTCACGCCGATCCTCATACCGAAGCTGGGGCCTTGTGAGCAGAACTGCACGGCCTGCGGTCAGGTCTGCCCTACGGGAGCGCTGGGGCAGTTCCGCGTGGAGGAGAAGAAGCAGATCCAGATCGGACTGGCGACCATCCACACCGACAAGTGCCTCTGCTGGCGGAAGGGCGACCTGTACAAGCTCTGCCTGGTCTGCGACGAGCAGTGCTCCTATGACGCGGTGAAAGTGATCGAGTACGAGGGGCAGAAGCGTCCGGTGGTGGATGCGGACAAGTGCGTGGGCTGCGGGGTCTGCGAGAACAAGTGCCCCAGCAAGCCCGAGGCAGCGATCGTAGTCTACCGCCGCGACACGCGGGTGTAAGGAGGGGCACGGACGGGGTTCACCTGCACCTTAGCCGACCTTCACGACCACCTTGAAGGCTTCCTTGGAGGCCAGGAGGTCGAAGCCCCGCTGGGTCTCCGATAGCGGCACCACGTGCGTATAGTAGTCTCGCAGGCGCACGATGCCCCGGTCGACCAGCCATAGCAGGTGGTCGTGCGGTGCCCACTCCTGCGGGCCGAAGAACTCCACTGCCCACTCTCCCCGACCCATGGCGATGTCGATGGCACGCCGCTCCATGTCACCAGGCTCGCGGGTCGGCGCAATGCCATAGATGCCCAGCTTGCCGGTGCTGTTGAGCATGCGCAGGCCTAGCTCGACGAGCGAGTCGTCCCCGACAGCCTCCACCACTCGGTCGGCACCCTTGCCGCGCGTCCAATGCCGCACGACCTCCAGAGGATCGTCGCGGGTGATGTTGACGACGGCGTCGATGCCCAGACCAAGAGCCCGTGCCAGGGGCTCATCCCTGCGGCCCAGGACGATCACAGGAGAGCATCCCAGGAGCTTCGCGAAGTACCCAAAGGACACACCTACCGGCCCGCTGCCCAGGACGACCAGGCTCTGGCCGCCTCCGACGCCCCAACGCTGCAGCCACGAGAGGGTCTCCTTCAGCGTCACGAGCATGGTCGCATCCACCGGGTCGTAGTCCGGGGGCACAATCTGGTGCATCTTGTTGCCGCCATGCACGGGGTCCTGGAGGACTCCGTACTCGGCGATGCCGCCATACATGCAGTTGAGGCCGACGTTCTCCTCCGGTCGGTAGCTCGCGCCCGGCCGGATCACCAGATCGCCCTCCTCGAAGGACTCCACCTTGCTGCCGCACTCCACCACTCGGCCAACCGATTCATGGCCCAGGATGCCCGGGTAAGCATCGGCGCCCTTGTAGCGGAAGTGGCCATCGAGGATCTTGCGGTCGGTGCTGTTGCAGATGCCACAGGCGAGGATCTTCACCAGGCACTGCGTCTCCGTGTAGGTGGGCATGGGCACCTCGCGCACTGCGAGGACGCCGGGCTTCTCGACGACGGCGGCAAGCATGGGAGCCTCCAGGAAGACACGCGTCGGGATCTGGGCACGGCAGGCAGGGACTACGCCTCGGAGAAGGGCGGGCCACTGAGGTAGCGCTCGCCCGAATCGGGCAGGATGACGACGATCAGCTTGTCGGCGTTCTCGGGCCGACGGCCAAGCTCAATCGCGCCGCAGACCGCAGCGCCGGCGGAGATGCCCACGAGGATGCCCTCTTCGCGGGCCAGGCGCAGGGCCATTTCCAGGGCGTCCTGTGAGCGCACCGGGAGGACCTCGTCGAGGATCTCACGGTTGAGGATCTCCGGGATGAAGTTGGCGCCGATGCCCTGGATCCCGTGCGGTCCGGGCTGATTGCCGGAGAGTAGAGCGGACTCGGCGGGTTCAACGGCCACGGCCTGCAGCCCGGATTTGAGCGGCTTGAGGGCCTCGGCGATGCCGGTGATGGTGCCGCCGGTGCCGACACCTGCCACCACGATGTCCACACGACCGTCCGTATCCTCCCAGATCTCGGGGCCGGTGGTCTCGCGATGGATCTGCGGGTTGGCCGGATTGGCGAACTGCATGGGCATGAAGGACTTCGGGTACTCGGCCATGAGCTGCTCGGCCTTCGCGATGGCGCCGCGCATCCCCTCAGAGCCGGGGGTCAGCACGACCTCGGCGCCCAGGGCCTTGAGCAGTGACCGCCGCTCGACGCTCATGGTCTCCGGCAGGGTCAGGATACAGTGGTAGCCCCGGGCAGCGGCGGCACCCGCCAGACCGATACCCGTGTTGCCGCTGGTGGGCTCGATGATCACGGTGTCGTGGTCGAGTCGGCCTTCGCACTCGGCGGCCTCAATCATCGACACACCGATGCGGCACTTGACGCTTCCCCAGGGGTTCTCTTTCTCCAGCTTCCCGACGATCTGTGCCACACAGCCTTCTGTCACGCGGCGAATCCGCACGAGCGGGGTGTGGCCGATCAACTGCGTCATGTCCTCGGCAATTCGCGGACGTTCACGCATGGAAGAGTCCCTCCTTAGCTGGCTCCATTATGCGCCGGAAGGCAGAGGTCGTCAAAGGGGCAAGGGAGCTCGCGGGCACCGGGATTCGCCTTCGCTCGTTGCCGATGCGGAGGCAGGAGTGAGAGAGCCCTGTTGGCCGACGCCACGCTGTCCTGAGCAGAAATCACCGTCTGCTTGACTCGGTGGTACTGGTCATATATGCTCGGCATACATTCCTTGGCCGGGCCTCTTGCCTGGCCGTGGGGGGGGGAATGACAAGGATGAGCTTTTCTGATTCCATTGCGCTGCACCTTGCCGGGGCCAAGAGATGCAGCCTGGGGCGGACGCTTGCACGCCTGCCCTTTGCCCGGAAACTGATTCTGGCCTTCGCCGTGGCGATTGGCGTGCCACTGGTCGGCTATGCCTTCGTTGTGGACAGCCTGACGCGCGTGCGGCTGGATGCGATCGACGAGTCTGCGCTGCGCCAGAGCTTGCTAGTCGCCGAGCAACACGTAGAAGCCCAGGGCGTTGAGCTTCTCTACGAGACCACGATGGGGGCTGCCGACAGGCAGTTGGGCCAGGCCTGCTTTGCGGGCTCGCACGCCGACGAGGAGAGCTGTCTTCGACAGTATGCTCAAGACCACCAGATCAGTGCCGCTGCGCTGGTGTACGACGGGTCCGACGCTTCGCCTGTGCTTTCCGGTGAGGACCTTGCGCTCAATGCGGCAATAGCTTCTGCACCTTGGGTGCAGACTGCCGCACAGGGCCGAGCCGCCTGGGGGATTCTCCCCTACAAGACGGAGCTTACTCTCGTGGCAGCGGCCCCGGTGCTGGTCTCGGGGTCTGTCCTTCCCGGGCACGTCTTCGCGGTGGGCCGCAGGCTCAGGGCAGCGGAGCTTGAGGACTACCTGGGACTGGCCTCCTGCCGGGCCTCGGTGCGGTCTTTGAGCGCACAGGAGACGCAGCGGCACGTCAAGCCTCGCGGGCCGGCCGGACCCTCCGGCTTCGCGCACACTGGCCTGGACGTTCGGATCCTGCGCAACGGGGTGCAGGCCCAGTCGGTGCTCTATGGACTGGCCAGGGAGGCACCGGCTGCCCTGGTGAGCGTGTCGATGAACCGTTCGGCGCTCCCGGGCCGTGGGCCCAGCTACGGGATCGCTGCGCTGTGTGCCTTTGCCTGTGCCCTTCTGTTGGGGGCGCTGCTTACCAGTCTGGTGAGCGCCTGGGTTGCACGGCCGCTCGCCGAGCTGCGAGTTCGGGCAGAGGCACTGGCGGAAGGCAGGCGTGACACCCGGCCGGTGGAAGTGCTGACCGATGACGCCCTTGGCCGCGTCGGCTCGGCCTTCAACTACATGATGGCCAACCTCGACCAGGCCCAGCGGCAGGTTCTGCACAGCGAGCGCCTGGCTATGGCCGGTAAGATGGCGGCTTCCATCGCGCACGAAGTCCGCAATGTGCTGTCGCCGATCCAGTTGCGCGCCGAGATGCTTCTGCAGGGCGTCCAGGATCCCCTGGCTCGTGAGAGCCTCCATGGGATGCGCGACGAAATCCGGCGAAGTACCGCACTGTTGCGCAGTCTCCTGGACTTCGCACGCAGCGACACGGAGACCTTCCGACCCGTGGTCGTCTCCGATGTCTTGCAGAAGGTCATCACACTGGTCGGCCCCCAGGCGAGGAAGGCAGCGGTGCGCTTCTCGCTGCAAGACAGCACCACGGACTGCCGGGTGTGGGGCGACCAAGCAGAGCTTCTGCAGATGTGCGTGAACCTCCTCAACAATGCCCTCGAGGCGGGGGCCAAGAACGTCACCCTTGCCGCCGAGACGCGGTCGGACAGCGTGCGACTGGTGGTCGCCGACGACGGACCGGGGATGGACGAGACCACGCGTGACCACGCCCTGGAGCCCTTCTATACGACCAAACCGGCCGGTCAGGGGACCGGACTCGGACTGAGCATCTGTCAGAGCGTTGTAAACGGCCACGGGGGGACCATCGTCGTCGAAAGCACAAAGGACGTGGGAACCCGCATGGTCGTCACTCTTCCCATCCTGGAGATCAACGGTGCACACCCGAGTTCTGGTTATTGACGACGAGGAAGCCTTGCTGGAGATGCTGGAGGCGGCCCTGGGCCTGATGGGATGTCAGGCCGTTACAGCCCCATGCCTTGCACGAGGTCGCGAGCGGGCCCAGGACGGGCAGTTCGACCTGGTGCTGCTCGACAATCACTTCCCCGATGGCCATGCCGACGCAATGATGCCGGTGCTCGCCGACGCTCAGCCGCAAGCCCCGGTCGTGATCATCACCGCCAACGACACGGATGCGCATGTGCAGCAGGCCCTGCGGCTGGGAGCGGCCGAAGTGCTCAGCAAGCCCTTCGGGCTCGATGAACTGGGTGAGGTCGTACAACGCTACTGTGCAAGCCAGGAGGCCAAGGGCGTTGCCTGAAAGTCGTGACCGTCCCCCACGAGACAGACGCCCGGCCTCGAGCAGGCCGGGCGTCTGTGTTTGTGCCTCGTTTGCACGCGCTGTCAGCTATACGCGCCGAACTCCTCCACTGCGGCCAGCATCGCCCGGTAGTTCCCTATCGGCACGTACTCGGTCACGCTGTTGCTGCTGCTGACAACGTAGCCGCCGCCGGGGGCGCAGGTCTCGATGCGCCGACGTACCTCCTCGCGCACTTCCTCCGGTGTGCCCCTGGTCAGGGTGTAGCCCAGATCAATGTTGCCGATCACGCAGACGCGCCCGGCCAGGTGACGCTTGACCCGGACAATATCCATCGCTTTGGGCTCGATGGGATGCAGCGCGTTAATCCCCAGCCCGGCCATCTCGTCCATGATCTCCCACAGGTTCCCATCGGAGTGGAACACGAAGGCCTTCGGTGGGTCGTAGCTTCGGCACAGCTCAGCGATCTGCGCATAGTAGGGGAATACCATCTCGCGCAGGAACCGTGGGTTGACCATCAGGCCGGAGTAGTAGGCGAGGTCGTCACCAAGCCAGACGAACTGCACCCGCTCATACTCGAAGGCACGCCGGAGGAACTCGAGGTAGACCTGCCCCGTGTGGTCGATGACACGGCGCACAAAGTCGGGGCGCTCGAGGAGGCCGAAGCTGAAGGCCTCGAAACCCATCAGCATCCAGGCGCGCTCGAAGATTCCGCCGCCTTTGAGGCTGGTCGCCAGTTGCATGGAAGCCGGAAGCAGCTCCTGCGCCATCTCGATCCACTCGTAGGTGGCGCTGGCTGGGTCAGGCCAGGGGAACCGGTCAAGGTCATCCTCGGTGCGCAGCAGGCCTTCGTGAGTCATGGCCCAGTTGCGTTGCCGCAACTCCGGTGACCCGGTGGCATAGGCGAAGGTGGCCGGCTGCCACTGCTCGCCATAGTTGACCATCGGAGCGACGCGCACGAAGTCGTAGCCCGCACGGTAACTGAACTCGATGTCCTTCTCCAGGTAGCCTCGCGGGTCTTTCGACAGTGAGGGCAGCTTCTCGCCCAGGAAGGCTTCCTTGATGAAGTCCTCGCACTTGAGCTCGGCCGTCGGCACGCGGTCGGGCTGTCCGCAGAAGAGGGCTGTGCGCAGGCGTTCGAAGTCGGGCTGCCTTGTCATAGGCTCACCTGGAGGCGGTCCCCTCCCGGGGCACGCGAGAGATGTCGACAGATTCCTCTGCACCGTGACAGTCACCTGCCTGCGGGAGCTGAGGGTGCTCACTTGGTTGACGTCAACCCGCGGAGTGCGTATCCTTGGAGACGATTGGTGATATGCCTGTATCTGATGCTTACCTGTTTGCCCTGTCTTTCGTCTTCTCGCTGGTAGGGGGCCTCCTCCTAGCGGCCGTGACAGCACGGCTGCCGATGGGGAAGTCCTCGGCCGCCAAGTATGACTTCACCGGCCTGGCCACGGTGATCGCCCTGGCCTGCGTCTTCGGCGTCACCGCGGGCAGCGCTGCCCAGCCGGAGCTTGCCGTAGTGGGCTGGGCCTTCGGCGTGCTGGTGCTGGGCGCTCTCGTCGACTACGGGATCTCGGCTTCGACCCTGCGCACGCTGTTCATCTTTGCCGCCGGGGTGATCCTGGCGGAGCAGGGGGTCTGCATCGAGACCCTCAAGGTCCCCTTCACCACGAGCTTCGTACACCTGGGGGTTGAGGCCTCGGTCGTGACGGCCCTGTGGCTGCTGGTGTTCTCGGTGCTGTTTGGTCGCGCTGGGACGATTGCCGGAGTCTCGCCGGGCGTAGCGGCTGCAGCCGGTCTGACCTTCTACGCCATCGGCCATCTGCGCCCCGATCTTTCGAACGCCACCTCGGCCTCGGCGGCGCTGGCGCTGTCCGGGGTCTGTCTCCCCCAGATGTTCCTGGCGCGCAAGCTCCAGCGGGGAGGAGCCGCCGCAGGAGGGTATGCGATAGGCTTCCTGGTCGGCACGGTGAGCATCGCCGGCGCACTCAAGAACACCGCCTTCCTGGTAGCTGCGGTGCCCCTGCTGGTCGTCGGCGCACCCCTCTTCGCGGCAGTCATCACCTATGCGGCGGACCTGCGCTCGGGCTGGCGTGCGGTCGCAGTCAGTCGGCGACGCCGGCATCTGCACGAGATCCTGATCGGTCAGGGATACTCGCCGCGCCAAGTGCTGCAGGTGGTCATGGCGGGCACCGTGTACCTGTGTCTGCTGGCCTTGCTGCTCGTGGCGATTGTCGAGGTCACCTTTGTCGTGAAGGCGCTGCTGATCCTGGCGGCGGTCGTCGTCGGCCTGGCGTTCTTCTACGTTGTCCTGCGCATGATGCGGCGCCCGAGGCCCGAGCAGGGACCCGAAGGCGTGCAGGCGATCCAGATGATGGGCGTCCGCCTCCACGCCGTCACCATGCCCGACGCACTGGGAGAGGCGGAGCGGTTCATCCGCGAGGACCGGCCGCACATGATCGTCACCACGGACGCCACCGGCTTCATGCGGGCTCACGATGACCCGGAGTTCCGTCAGATTGTGAATGAGGCGGACCTCGTCACTCCCGATGGCGCCGGGGTTGTCCTTGCGGCCCGACTGCTCAATATCCCGATAGAGGCGCGCTGCCCGGGCTGTGACATGGTGTCGGGCCTGTGCGGCGTGGCGACCCGTCTCGGGCGTCCCGTGTACTTGCTCGGCGCCGCTCCCGGCGTGGCTGAGAAGGCCGCCGAGAAGCTTGTGCAGCAGGTACCGGGGCTGCAGGTTGCGGGGTGTCGCGACGGGTACTTCAGCGAAGAGGAGGAGCCGGCACTGGTGGAGGAGATCCGCCGGGCTCACCCGGCCGTGCTCTTCGTGGCCCTCGGCATTCCGCGGCAGGAGAAGTGGATCCGCAAGCACCTCGAGGAGCTGAATGTGCCCATCTGCGTGGGGATTGGCGGCAGCTTCGACGTGATCTCCGGCCTCAAGAAGCGCGCTCCGGTCTGGATGCAGCGCATGGGTCTGGAGTGGTTGTATCGTGTGGCCAAGGAGCCTTCGCGCTTGCCGCGACTCACGGCTCTACCCCGGATCGTGCTGCTCGCCTTCTCCGAGTTGCTGCGTCCGCCCGGACACATCGAGGACGCCGCTCCCCGACCCTGACTCGCGTCCCAGGTCCGAGCTCTTGATACTGAAAGGCACCCTCCATGAGAAGTCCCGTTCTGATTGTTGGCTCCGTTGCGCTGGACAGCGTCGAGACGCCCTTCGGTAAGGTCGAGCAGGCCCTTGGCGGCGCGGGCACCTACGCCTCCACGGCAGCGAGTCTGCTGGCTCCCGTGCGTCTGGTGGGAGTGATCGGCGACGATTTCCCTGCGGAGGCCCTTGAGACCCTGGCCGACCGTGGCGTCGACCTTGAGGGCGTCCAGCGGGTTCCCGGCGGTAAGTCCTTCCACTGGGCCGGACGCTACGAGTACGACATGAGCTCGGCGATCACCCTCGACACCCAGTTGAACGTGTTCGGCGAGTTCAACCCGGTGATCCCGGACAGCTTCACCGATAGCCCCTTTGTGTTCCTGGCCAACATCCAGCCCTCGCTGCAGCTCTCGGTGCTCGACCAGGTGCGGTCGCCGCGCTTCACCATGTGCGACACGATGAACTTTTGGATCAGCAGCGCCCGGGAGGAGTTGCTGCAGGTTCTGGCGCGCGTCGACCTGGCGCTGCTCAACGATGCCGAGGTCCGGCAGTTGACCGGCACGCCCAACCTTGCCAGGGCCGCCGAGCAGGTCCTTGCTCTGGGTCCGCGTTACGTAGTCATCAAGAAGGGCGAGTACGGGGCCTCGCTGGTGTCGCAGGAGGGGCAGTTCTGCTTGCCCTGCTATCCGCTGCCCGAGGTGCACGATCCGACCGGGGCCGGAGACAGCTTCGCCGGCGGGCTAATCGGCTTCCTGTCCTGGCTCGGAACGACCGACGAGCCCTCGCTGCGACAGGCTCTTGCCTGCGGCACCGTGCTGGCTTCGGCTTGCGTGCAGGAGTTCTCGCTCGAGGGGCTGCACCGGCTCACGGTCGGCGACCTGTACCAGCGCTACCAGCAGCTCCGCCACATGACCGAGTTCTGCGATCTGCCGTCGGTCGGATAGGCGAACTGCACTGCCCCGCATCAGACACGAAAACGCCGTCGGCCGGAGATCACACCCTCCGAAGCCGACGGCGCTGTGGTTCTGTGCTCTGGTCCTCAGGCAGGGGTGACCTTACCCAGGCCCGCAAAGGCCGCTGCGGCGGTCTCCTCAGGTGGACGCTGCCACCAGTCCTGACTGAAGACCTCCACCGACAGGGCGCTGTCATACCCGTTCGCCTGGAGATTGGTGAGGCACTCGGTCAGCGGCAGGACCCCGGCTCCCGGCATGACCCGGTGCGAGTCGTTCATCTGGCTGAGGTCACCGGCGGGCACATCGTTCATATGCACCAGCCCGACCTCCTTGCCCTGCGGGAGCTTGAAGTCCTCCGCCGTCGAGCCACCCCGGAAGGTGTGGAAGATGTCGATGAGGAGCTTCCCGTTGGGATGATCAGCAGCCCGGACGACCTCGAGCCCGGAGGGGATATCCTTGATCTGCGGGAAGGCGCCGATGTACTCCAGGGCAAGGGAGATGCCCTGCTCGCGGCCGATCTCGCAGACCTGTCGGAAGTCCTCGGCAGCGGCAGCGAGCTCACCGGTGCCGCCCGAGGCGCAGGCGATGACCAGTGGACAACCAGCCGCCGCAGCGATCTCGACCCGTCGGCGGATCGCTTCGAGGGCCTTCTGCCGGGCCTCACCTTCGGCCCACATCCAGCCACCGACGAAGCACATCTCCTCGACCCGTACGCCGGTATCGGCAGCCGCCTTGGCCACCTGCTTTGCATAGTGCACCGGCGAGGCCTGGCTCTCGAGACTGTCGGCCCAGATGCCGACGCCGCCGAAGCCAGCTCTTGCTGCGACGTCAAGGCCCTGCAGTGTGTCGAAGCCGCGTTGCAGTGTTACCAAGTTCAGGCACGTGCGCATGGGTGTCACCTCGGGTGATAGAAGGGCGCGGCAGGAGTTCGCCCTGGTCGAGGAGAATCCTGCCTCAATCATAGTACTGGACCTGCGCCCTTTGTGCGCAGGCCTTTGGGTACGGAGGTTTGCCAATGCCTGACCTTATCTGCCTCGGCGAGGCGCTAATCGACATGGTGTCCGCTCAGCCTGGGATGGGGCTTGTTCAGTCCACCACCTTCGAGAAAGCCGCCGGTGGCGCCCCCACCAACGTGGCTGCCGCAGTGTCCCTCCTCGGCGTTGAGTCCGGGATCATCACCAAGGTCGGCGCCGACCACTTCGGCGAGTTCATCCGCCAGACACTGTTCGACGCCGAGGTGAATCTGGATCACTTCCTGACGACGCCGGACTACGCAACGCAGTTGGCCTTCGTGGCGCTGAATGCTCAGGGCGTGCCCGATTTCTCTTTCCATGTGAAGCGCAGCGCCGACCAGATGCTGACGGAGGAGGACCTGCGACCGGAGTACATCGAGAGCGGTCAGACCTTCCATTTCGGCTCCATCACTCTCATCGACGATCCGGTGCGAAGCGCGACGCTCCAGGCGATCGACGTGGCCTCCGAGGCCGGCCTGCTCATCAGCTACGACCCGAACCTGCGGCCGTCCCTGTGGCCGTCTCTTGATGACGCCCACGAGTGGATCTGCGAGGGCGTGAAGTTGTGCGATGTCATCAAGGTGAGCGAGCAGGAACTGGAGTTCATCACCGGCAACGATGATCCCGAGACGGCAGTGCACGCGCTGTGGGACATGGGCCCGGAGCTGGTGGCGGTGACCCGCGGACCTGAGGGCTGCTGGTTCTACAACGGCCACCACTTCGGCCAGGTGCCGGGCTTCGAGGTTCCGGTGGATGAGACTACGGGCTGCGGCGATGCCTTCACCGCTGCGATGCTTGTGTGGCTGTTGGAGTGTGAGCAGGACGTCTCAGAGCTGGAGCACGCCCAGTTGGAGGAGCTGTTCCGCTTCGCCAACGCCGCCGGGGCCATTACCGCGACGGGCCATGGCGCCATCCCCTCTTTGCCGACCCGCGAGGAGATCAACGAGCTTCTGGGGATCGCCTCCGACAAAGACGAGTAGGCCGATCACGATTCACAAGGCACAGACGAACCGGCCGTCGTGCAGGGGGAAGGCACGACGACCGGTGTTGTGTCTGCAGCCTCGTAAAGGCCCCACTTCGCCTCGTACCTTCGGCAGGGCCTGTCCTAGAGCTCACCGTCCAGGATGCGGTCGACAACGAGTTCAGCGTCGACCTTGAAGGTACCGTTCGCAATCTTCTGGCGCATCTGGGCGACCTTGTCGGCGCGCACCTCATCGGTGGCCTCAAGGGCCCGTCGTGCGGCCAGTATGTCCTGCGCCAGCGGGCTCAGGATGGCCTGGTCAGCCCCCGACGCCCCGACTGCAGGCTGCGCACCTGCCCTCTGCTTGTCCTCGAAGGTCTGCCGCTCAATTCGCCCCGTCGACCCGGCCGAGGCCGTTCGCGGCGGGGGTGAGTCGATCCTCATGGTCTTGTCCCTCCGATCCCGCGCCCCCCAGAGACAATCGCCCTCCAAGGTCGACTATCGGCACGTGCAGTCACAACTTAAGCGCTGCCGCGGAATTCGTTCACACTTTCTGTGATCTACGGTGCAGCAGGCTCCCGAAGCAGGGCTCCAGAGACAGGTACACCTGCCACGGGAAGTGGCAGGTGTACCGGAAAGCCAGCCTTCTTGCAGCAACTCGCGCCGGGCTCAGTCCATTGTCGAGCGCTTGATGCGCTCGGCTTCCTCGCGCGAGATAGGTCCCACAAGGACAAAGGAGTAACCCCTGGCCTGCCAGGAGGTGACGCCGTGACCGCCTCGTGGCGGTGGCGGGCCTCCCCCGCGGTTTTCGAAGAACGAGAAGCTGTCGACGCCATCGGTGAACTGGAGCCACAGACCTCCGCCGCGCGGTCCCGGCAGCACCCCGACCTGCTCTCTGAGCAGCACGTAGCCGTCGGGGACGTAGTCGGGCAGGACGGCCTCAAAGCCGACCCGCTGCTCGGCAGCAGAGAGGTTCATCCGTGGCGCTCGAGGGATCCGGCGAACCCTGGTACCCTCAGACGGTCGGAACTCGAAGACCGAGGGAGAGATGCGAGGCTCATAGCAGATGCTCTTGACCGTCCAGGTGGCCTGGATGCTGCCCCCTGGCGAGTACCGAATGGTCTTGAGCTCTACGTATCTCTCCTTGTCGATCCAGACGCGCTTCCGTGTCCGCTCGCCGTCGGGAGGCTTGACGGCGATCACATGGCACTTGCGCTTGGCGATGGTGGCCTGTCCCTCGTACACGGGGTGGAGAGTCCCGGCCACAGCGTCGAGAGCCGCGAGACGCCAGCGCAGGACATCCTCGGGGCTAGACAGCTCCCTTACCCGGGCCTCCGGCTGGCCATTGCGGTACTCCCACTCCTCACGGCCGTTGGACACAATCACGCCGCCGCCATACCTGCCCACACTCTCCACACGTCGACGATTCACAGGTGCCTTGGTGATCCTCTGTGCATGGACCCCGACCTGATGGCCGCTGTCGTAGACACCGATCTCGACTTCGGCCGTGTAGGCGATGCGACCGTCGGCCTTGACCGCAAGCCGGAGTATGTCGGCGGGAGTGAGAGCATGGGCGCGCACGGGGAGAAGCAAGGCAACGAGCGGGGTACATATCAGGACAACCAAACGGGCCGAGATCATAAGACCTCGTTCGTGGCGCCCCTCAGACCTGCAGCGGGAAAGCATTGGTCGCGGCGACCGCCCTCGAACCGCGGCCGCCAGGAACCTCCTCGACTCAGTAAGAGGATACCAGCCTCATGCCCTCATCCTCGGGCAGAGGCTGCAGTGAGGTCTCGGCAATTCGGTGCCGGTAGACCAGATCGTCCATCGCCTGTGAGCCGTCCTGAGCCACCTGTGTCGTGGCCGACGGCGCCGGCTGAGTGGTGCTCGCCGGTGGCTCCTCACGTACGAAGACTCCGAAGGCCCCCACCATCACGGCCACTCCCACAATCGCGATCGCCGGACGTAGCGAGAAAGTGGGCGCCGGAGCACGCAGGGCACCAAAGACGCGGTTCCACAGACTCCCGTGCGCGCGCACTGGATCCTTCTGTACCCGCGCCATCACGGACCGAGTGAAGTCGGCTGGTGCAGACCCGGCCCTCAGCCCGTCCAGGAGCTTTGCCAGCGATTCGCTCTGGGCCTCGTAGTGCGCGCACTCCGCACAGCGCTCACCATGGGCCGCAAGCCGCTCCGCCAGGGCTCCCGAACGCTCGGAAGGGCGGGTCGTCATCACGAGTTTGCGAAAGGTCTTGCAGTTCACACGTCTCACCACCTGTGGGACCTGCGAGCATCACTTGCCCGCTCATGTCCCGCTGACCGCAGTAACCCTCAACGGCTACCGCTTGTTCAAAGCACCCCACGCTGCTCGAGTAGGTCTTTGAGCTGGGACCGTGCATTGAACAAACGACTCTTTACAGTTCCCAGGGGACAGCCAAGCACCTCCGCGATTTCCTGGTAGCTCATCCCCTGAATATCGTACATTACCAGAACCGCGCGCAACTTGGGAGTAACCTTTGCGATGGCCCGCTGGACCTCGTGCTGCACGGCGCTGCTTTCGGCCAGCGCCTCCGGGCCTCTTCGGTCATCGGCCAGGTCTCGCCCCATCTGGCCCTCTTGAGTGTCGACCGGTGCATCCAGAGAGACGGCCGAGTCTTCGCGCCGCCGATGCCGTCGGACCGAGTCAATGACAAGGTTGCTCGCGATGCGGTATAGCCAGGTCTGAAAGCTCGAAGCGCCCCGGAAGCCGGGCAGGGACTGGTAGGCCCGCACAAAGGTTTCCTGCGCGATGTCGTGCGCTTCCTCTGGGTCATGGAGCATGCGCGACACGTACAAGAAAACCTTGTCCTTGTAGGAGTCGACCAACCCCTCGAAAGCGCGCCGGTCGCCGTTCTTGGCGCGCTCAACGAGGGCCTCCGTCGCCAGTTGAGTTGTTGTGGAGTCCCTCAACATTGGTGGACGCTTCTGGATAGGGATTGTTCACCTACCACCCCGACTAGGCATCCTCAGCCGGCACCACTGCCTCGTCGCCAGGCTCACTCGGCCTGCCTCGGTAGATCGCCCGCTGGTACAAGGGATGGTACTCTGACCATCCGCCCGTTCGCTCACCGCGCTGGATGACTTGCTTGAAGCCTTGCACCTGCGCGTCCAGATTGTCCGCGAAGTGCAGAGCACAGGCCTCCATCGTCGAAGGAACCACGGGAGCTCCCCAGTCGCGCTCTCCGTGGTGGCTCAGCAGCATGTGGGTCAGCAGGTTGGCCAGTTCAGTGGGGAAGCCGTCGATCTGGGCGATCTTCTCTCCCACCCAGCGATCGGTCAGCACGGTGTGCCCGACAAACCGGCCCAGATCAGTATAGTCAACCGTTATCGCGCCGCCAAGTTCCCGCATCTTGCCGAGGTCATGCAAGAGCCCGCCCGTGATCAGCAGGTCACGGTCAAGCTCGGGGTGCATATCGGCCGCCGTGTTGAGCAGCGCCACGACCGACAGGGTGTGCTCCAGCAGCCCGCCGGCGTAGGAGTGATGCAGAGTCTTCGAGCCCGGGGCCCAGGCGAAGTTGCGCCGGAAGTCCTCGTCGGTCACGAAGGAGTCCAGAAGCGCCCGCAGGTAGGGTTGAGTAACCTGGGCCACTGCCGCATCCAGCCCCTCAAGCAGCTCATCGGGCGACTTCCCGGACCGGGCGATGAGCTCCGCCGGATCGTAAGTGCCCTCCGGGGCGAGCACGACCTCGCTAAGGACGAACTGGAGTGTGCCCTGGTACTCCTCGACGCGGCCACTGGCCAGCACCACGTCACCGACCTCGAAACCCGCAGCCAGCTCCTCCGCGCGATCCCAGACCCGTCCCTTGATCTCGCCGGTGCGGTCACACAGGACCAGGTTCATGTACTGGCCGGGCTTGTTGCGGAAGCTCGCCAGCGACTTGCTCTTGACGGCGAAGACGCTGGTGACCCGTGCGTTGGGGACCAGGTCGCGCACGAAGTGCTTTTTCATGTCCTCCTCCCCCTCCTCGGGCAGGGGAAGGGTCAGTCCCTCCTCAGTGAACAAGGTCTCCCTGGGTGAATCATCTCTGTTCAAGGTTAGGAGCACTCCTCAGAATTGGGTTCCATCGGGCTTGAGCCGCAGGCAACCGAAATCAACCACCCTGGCCTCCTCGGCCTGAGGTGGTCCCAGGATCAGAAGCCGACCGGCGCGCCAGTCAATCGCCTGCAGCAAGCCAACGCACATACCGCGGCCTTCGCCGTCGCAAAACCCCAGCAGCAGTCCCTTGAGCCGCTCGGCAAGGCCCGGATCAGCGGCAAACAACTCGGGAGCCGGTGCGTGGAGCCAGTCCCGGTCCTGCTTCTCGACCCACCGCAGATTCGCCCCCGACAACCACCGCGCGAACAGACTCTCGCGCCAGGCCTTCCGCGTCGCCACCGACTTGCCCTTCGCCGCCGGCGCGACGGCCAGGCGATGGAAGGACACCCCGGGATCGTCCCGCCAAGACTCCAGGGAGGACTCCAACTCGGTGAGCTCGCCCAGCAGGACCACGTGGACCGGACGCAGGTACCTGATCTTGGCGCTCTTGAGCACTGGACCGACGGGACCGCTCACGCAGCCGGTGGTATCCAGCACAACCCAATCCGAACCGGCTCCTGCGCCGGCCCGGCAGGCGGCCAGGGTCGCCTTCACCATGCCCGCCGGTCGACGATCCGGCGAGGTCGCTCCAACGAAGTAGAACCCGCTGCGGTCGGTGCCCAGTTGCCACCATCCCACGGTGGTCGGCGGACCAATGCGGGACTGGCCGACATCGGCGTCCACCAGGGTCACGGAAGGGCGACCACCTGACCGGAGCTGCTCAGCCAGCCACCAGGCCAGCGTGGTCTTCCCACTGTCCGAGGCGCCAAACACCACCAGCCTTCCGGTGGCCGGCAGGGACCCAAGGAGGTCCTGCCACGCAGCCGGTACCTCGGACGGCGGATCAGGAGGTAGTACGAGCTCCATGAAGCGCGCTCACCGACGCAAGTCTGCCGAAGGGCCACGTCAAAGGGCGGACAGGCTACTTTTCCCCTGCCCGGTTCCGTGGCCCGCTCTGGTTGACGAGACCGCGTATCTCGCTGTTGGGGACGATGATCTCCTCGCCGTCACGAGTGCGCAGCTTCGTGTTGCGCAGCGTGAGGGCGCTGACCGTTCCGCTGTAGGCACCAATCTGCACGTCATCGCCCACCGCGAAGAGGTAGTCGTAGTGCAGCAGATACCCTGCCACGGCATCGCGCAGCGGCTGGCGCATCCCGAGGGCCACCAAGATCAGCAGGCCAAGGCCGAGCGGATACAGGTCCATCTGCGGGTTGAAGCGGAAGATCCGCAAGATGATCGCCAGCGCCACGGTGTACAGGATCACACGCGTGAGCATCAGCGGGATCCCGAGCACGAGGCGCCGGCGCTCAAGGCGCTGGAGGTTCTCGGCTCCTGCATCTCGGGCCAGGGCCGGAGCCAGCAGGCGCCGCAGGCGAGCGTTGATGAGGTATACGAGCGCCTCGAACAGGGCCGCCACCAGGACGGCTCGCGTCAGCTGCAAGGGCAGATTGCCCGCCCACAGGTGGCGAACGTACAAGAAGAAGCTACCATTCACGCCGAATCACTCCCTGAGTGGCCCTTCGTCGTTGGTGCCTTCGAGAAACTCGTCGTCCGGTTCGATCCCGACGAACAGCGCCCGCAGACGTTCCTCTTCCTGCATGCGCTCCCGGATCTCCCGTGCTATCCGGAAACGCACCACCACCGCGACAAGGAAGAGCGCAGCCATCGCCCCGAAGATCGCCAACTCCACGGTCAACGGCACCCCTCGTGACACGTACTGCTTGCGGGTCTCAGCCAACCACCGCTTCTCGATCACATCGAGCGGCATCCCCAGGGCACGACGCAGGGCCAAGCGTTCGTCGCCCTGCGCAGCGAGGATCTCCAGGAACCGCCCAAGGGCCCCCGGCGGCCCGTTGTCGATCATGAAGTCAACCAGCGTATGGCTCTGGGCGTAGGCCAGATCGACGGTCTCGCGCTTGCCGCTGAAGGCCTGCTCCAGGTTGTCCAGGCTCAGCAGGCGATCCTCCACGGACGCCCTCCCCAGGACATCTTTCTGTGCCGCAGGCATCTCGCCTTCCATCCACTGCGCGAGTCCCTCATGCACCCACCGTGGCGGTTCAAGACCCTCACGCCCCATTTTCATATCCAGCAGCACATGCGTCAACTCGTGGGTGACAAGTCGCTGCAAGTCCTTACCGTGCAAGGGCTTGAGGACCACCTGTCGACGGTGGTGCACTGCGACGCCCAGCGTCCACGGAGGCAGCTTGACCCCGGCACGCTGGTCGAACTCCTCGGCAGAGCGCACGATCTCCACCGTAATGGTTCCGGTGACGGGCAGGTCCAGCGTCTCGCCGAGCTCCTTGAGAGCCTCCTGACCGTAGCCGCGAACCTCGAAGGCGATGTCCTCCTGGTCGGGCCAGTAGCGGATGTCGAGGTTCCGACCGCCCAGAGAGAGGCGCTCCCCCTGGGTCAGACCGCCACTCGCAGCGACCGCCAGCATCACCAACCAGAGCAGAGGCCGAACCCACGACGCCATCAGCCTACTTCCTCCATGCCGGGCAGTCCCCTCGCGAGCGGCACCACCGGCACTGGCCACCCTTCTTCGCTCCGAAGGCCTGGTCGCGGCGGATCTGCCCGGCAACACCGGCCAGGCGTCTCACGAGGTCCTCCTGCTCCGGCAGGCTGAGAGCGTAGGTCACCTGCCTGCCTCGGCGCAGGTCCACCATGACTCCCTGCACCTCAGTGCCGCCGAGGTGTCGGGCCGCCAGTAGGTACAGCAGGCCCCAGGAGAAGCCGCCGGTCAGCTCCCCGGAGGAAGGTGGGCGTCGCGAGGTCGTGAAACGCACGACCTGGGGCAAGGGCGAACCCTCACCAATCAGCAGCTCGGCGACCGCGACCAGTCGATGCCCGGACAGCTCTGCCTCCAGCCGCAGATCCACGCTCAGTGCTGAGGTGACCGAGAGCGGCTCGGACCAGTGCTGCTCCAGCATCCGCAGGCCGTCGCGGCGCAGGTCCTCCTCCTCGCGGCTGTCCTTGCACAGAGAGCCGTCCCAGGTGTCCTCAAAAGACTCTAACAGGGCCGGGAGGCCCAAGACCTCCGGGCCGCCGGCCTTGTACATCTCCAGGAGAGCGGTCCTTACCGCGCGGTGCAGCGCTGCCGGTCCTCCCGAGAAGTCCCGGGTCTCGGCGCGGGTAGCAAAATGGGACAGGAGGTACTTGCGGGGGCACTCCTCGTAGTCTTCCAGATTCCGCGCCGTCAGCGGGGCTTCAGGTGGCGGCGGCGGGGCCAGTAGATAGCCCTCAGTGGGTTCCGTCATGAGTGGGGCCTTCGCCGTAAGGGGCCCGGGAACCTGCTTCCGGGCCCC